>CALDQI010000901.1:0-3094 GCA_937911635.1 uncultured Pseudomonadota bacterium
TTCCGCCGAAAAAAAACAAAACACTTAAAAGCAGTCGGACCTGAGCCTTGTATCGAGCAAAGGAGAAAAGCGTCTGCTCTAGCACCTCGACCAAGACATGATCCCGACTTAAGCCTAGCCTTGAATAATTCGTAACGCGAAAACCACAAGTTGGTCTGTAGCGAGCCACCCTTTCATTTGGTACTTTTTGAAGTGATTGTTCCCAGAAAGCAATGATGGTATCAATGTCGTCCAACGGGTTGAAACCATCGTCAAATACATACCCAAAGAGAGGGTCTGCCAGTAAAAAAACCGAATCCCCCTGACTCGCCAATATTAGCACATGCTTGGCATCATTGCATTCTTCATCAAGCATCTGGATCATTCTCATATCCAGCGCGAAAGAATCCGCCAATATTGCGCAGAGCTCACTGGCATCACCACAATCAGCGTGAAGTCCGTATTTGAACCTTTTGCCCAACCGTGTAAATGATGTCAGCAGCGGAAATCGAATCGTGTCTTGTTCAATCAAGAAACTTGTAGCAGAAACGAGGTCTTCTACCCTGTTTCGAAAACTTTGTCCTTCCACAGCAACCTCTTTTTGAGCAAAGCCCTTAATCTGTTGCAATTCATACCAACCTGTGAATAGTAAAAAACTGCACCCAAAGAAGAATGCCGCTATTAAAATTCGTGCTCGCTTTTCCATCATTTAAGAATCAGATCGTAAATGGACTCTAGGGTTAAGAAGGATTTCTTCAAGGACCGATTCTCAATAACTGCAGCCTCTCCGAGTTCTGCTCTCTTTCTTCTTGACAACACCTGACTCACCTCAGATTCCCAATCTACGATTGCTTGCGCCCATTTCTCTGGCGACATATTCGGCATGTACTCAACGAGCTGCTTCTCAACGATGGTGTCCTCTGATACACCTCGACTTATTGCGCAAAGAGCTCCCATCGCCTGAGCTTCGAGCATTACGAATCCATACCCTTCCATTTTATTCGGATCGCGCGGAAATAAAAACACATCGCATGCCCACATAATGGAGAGAACATCATCACGCCAACCCAGGAATCGTACCATCAAGTTGGGAGGCGCGTTTTTAGCTGCATGTTGCATGAATGGAAGTTGGTCTCCCTCCCCGACAACTAAGAATTCAACTGATGATTTCAGTTTCGCAATATTCTTCGCTACATCTAGCGCAAATAATGGCCCTTTTTCTTCAATCAATCGACCTGCGAACAGCACTCGAAATCCATCGGTTACACCCAAGTCCTTCGAGGTGACATCTTCTTTTGTTTTCAATGTGTCAATGCCATAATAGATGATTTTAGCGGGCACTGAAGATGAATCCCAACGCAGACCCTCTTTAAAAAAATTGAGAGAGTATTGAGAAATACTCAGGATTGCGTCTGCTCGCAATCGTATCATCCAAGAAAAAAGTGGAAGGAAGTGTTTCGCCCTCGATGGGGCCATTGGCAAGTGCGCATCGTTATTGTGACTGTGAACGATGAATTTTATGCGGAGCCCAATCAAGGCCATCGCATAAAATCCACTCAAGAAATCATGATGTGAATGCACAACATCATATTTTTCTTTGGTAACAATGGATCTCAGCTCTCTCAGAAATTGTCCTTTTTGAGTTAGTCCAAAGCCAGATGAAAAAACAGTACAACCACATTCTTCAATTTCTCGGGCTCGTTCCCCTGCATTCGTTTCAATGGTGAAAAAATGCCATGCGTTCGAACTATTGACATATTCCTCTTGCTTCGCTAAAGAAATCATCCATGATTCAACGGCTCCTCGCCCAAACGATTCAACAATGTGGAGCACTTTCATAGGAAACTATTCTCATTGCGATTCCATTCAGCAAGAACCAGACGCATTGCATCTATGTGATAAACGTCCGACGTTGCTATTTTTTCTTTTTGCATATCAAAGTATGCACTTAACCTGTCTGGCTCAAGAAAGGACTCAGGGCTCTCCAAGACCAAATCTAGAATTGGATAATTATCCGCCCCAAAGAAAGCATCCAATTCATTGGTCTTCGGGGAGCATAAAACGGAATGATAAGCTGGAATCTCGAATGTCCTTGTGGTAATCGTATCGGGGCATAAATGACTGATAAACCCCAATCCAACACGACAATTTGACCAAAAATCATGGTATTCTTTACCGAAGAATCCATCCTCGCCCAGAAAGTCAAAATTTGGCAAACCGACGTGCTTCGATGCAAATGGAGCCCAGTCATATCCTCCTACGGCAATTCGACATCCTGACTCAAGCAACTTCTCGATACACTCCCCTCGATAAGGTTCAAAATGCCCAATGAAGCCATAATCCCATTTTCGTTCGTCCCATTTTCGCCACGATGACAGACTAGTGGCGATAGACTGGTTCACCAAAACAACTTGAGAGGCTCCTGCATCCCGGTAGCTTTGAAGCTCATACTTCTTCGTAGTATATACTTTGTCGTAGGATCTCACACCTGAGTTGAATTTTCGACTCTCGTGCACGTGAAACGCTGGGTCTGGTGTCCAATGAACTAAGTAGGCCCCTCGATTTTTCAATTTCCGGAGAATGGATGGCCAAAGCCAAACCCCCTTGTCAACAAATACAATAGACCACTGCTCTTTTCGCAAGATAAATAAAATCCGCAGATTCAGTTTCCAAACAAGTGGGCCCATCTTCCATCTCCATTTGAACCAGCTTAATAAGCGAAATTTCGATTCCCAAAGAGGGTTTGCATCCACAAAGGTCCACGACATCTGTGCTCCTGATGCCATTAGCATTCCCTCAAATCTACCCCGTGAAGTAGAGCCTCGGTTGCCCTGGGCTATGAATAATCCATGCATCTCAACAAGAGCTTTCGAGCAAAGGCCCAATAAATCATATATAGAACCAAACCTATTTTGAACAGGTGACCAACTACAGAAACGATATCGGTTTCTGTTTTTAATATGTAAAACAATAAAATCGGTAGAAACAACTCAAACGGACTGCGACCGATAATCTTCAAATTTACTTTTCGAAAAATAAAAAACAGAAGAAAACAAAAGAACAACCAACTACTCCAAAGTATCCAACCTCTATTAGCGACAAAGTGATCGCCAAG
>CALDQI010000902.1:0-2875 GCA_937911635.1 uncultured Pseudomonadota bacterium
TGGACTCCCAGCTCTCTGATTTCGTTCTGCGTGGCTACGTAGTCTCGCAACATGCACACGCTCCTGTAAAACGCCAGCCATGCGAGTCTGAATTCGGTCTCGTACTCCCTGAAAAGCACCTTATAAATTTCGGCGACCGATTCGACGCCCTTTTCCGCGGATTTACGAATCTCTTCGTCGAAATCCAGCCAGCCGTTCAGCTTCGGACAACTCGATAGCGCAAATTTGGCGGGCATGTCCAGCGCGTTGACCAGCGCGGCATCGACGCTCGCGCCCGCGTACGGCACGGTCGCGTTCTCGAACATCATCAGGAATCTCGGAATATACCGCCAGTTGACCAGCATTCACGATTCCCATATCCAATCCAGCCTGAATGGCATGATACAAGAAGACAGAGTGCATGGCCTCACGAATGGCGTTGTTTCCACGAAATGAAAAGGACAGATTGGATATTCCTCCAGACACCTTGGCATGTGGTAGATTCTCTTTGATCCATCGAGTCGCTTCAATGAAGTCTACGGCATAGTTGCTGTGCTCTTCGATTCCGGTCGCAACCGCAAAAACATTCGGGTCAAAGATGATATCTTCCGGTGGAAAATTAACCTGAGTAGTGAGCAGATCGTATGCCCGTTTACAAATCTCAATTTTGCGTGCCGCGGTATCTGCCTGTCCAGTCTCATCAAATGCCATAACGACAACAGCCGCGCCATAACTCCGAACCAGTCTGGCATGACGCAAAAACTCCTCCTCCCCTTCTTTCATGGAAATGGAGTTTACGATTCCCTTTCCCTGTAGACATTTGAGTCCAGCTTCGATGACCGACCACTTTGAAGAGTCTATCATCACCGGTACTCGTGCAATATCAGGCTCAGAAGCCACTAGATTCAAGAACCTGACCATACAGGCTTCTGAATCCAGCAACCCTTCATCCATATTGATATCGATGATCTGTGCTCCGTTGTCGACTTGATGCCTCGCGACTTTTAATGCCCGTTCGAAATTATCATTTTGAATCATCTTTTTGAAGCGCGACGAGCCAGTCACATTGGTTCGCTCACCAATGTTGACAAAATTCATGTTGGTTCCGGGACCAATATACAGCGGTTCGAGACCACTCAACCTCATCCAAGGTTTTTGGCGAGGGATGATACGTGGTGATATCCCCTTTACGGCATCTGCGATTGCTTTAATGTGTACAGGTGTTGTGCCGCAGCAACCACCGATGATGTTTAAAAAACCAGATTCAGCCCACTCTTGAATGTGCTCTGCAAGAAGGCTCGGAGTATCATCATACTCTCCAAACTCATTGGGCAATCCAGCATTCGGATATGCCGATACAAGAACCTCGGACACGGAAGACAGCTCTGACACATATTGACGCAGTTCATCTGCTCCAAGTGCACAATTGAGTCCAACACTGAGCGGTTTGACATGACGAACTGAGTTCCAGAACGCCGCAGTCGTCTGACCGGATAGTGTTCTGCCGGATGAATCCGTGATCGTCCCAGATAACATGAGTGGGATAGACTGCCCTCGCGCTTGCTCTAACCGCTGAATCCCTACCAATGCAGCCTTGGCATTCAAGGTATCAAAGATGGTTTCAATCAGCAGGACATCTGCCCCACCATCCAAGAGTCCCTTAGCAGCCTCAAAATAACACTCCGCCAATTCTTCAAAGGACACATTTCGATATCCCGGATCTTCAACTTTTGGAGAAATCGAAGCGGTACGGTTTGTCGGACCGATGGCCCCAGCAACCCATCGCAGTTTACCATCTTTATGAAAAGCCCGTTCTGTAGCGTTTCGCGCCAATCTTGCAGCCTCAAAATTGATCTCATACGCCAAGTGCTTCATATGATAATCCGCTGCAGCGATCGTGGTGGCATTAAACGTGTTCGTCTCTAGCAGATCGGCCCCAGCATTGATGTACTGTGTATGGATATCCTCAATGATCTTAGGCTGGGTGAGACACAAGATATCATTGAATCCCTGTAAATCATGCGGGTGATCGACAAAACGATCACCTCGGAAATCAGACTCCGACAGTTGATGCATTTGAATCATCGTTCCCATCGCACCATCAAGAATAAGAATCCTATCTTCCAATGCCTTATACAAGTCTTCCAACCGATTCATCTTGAGCCTCTCCATGTTCAATGCTAGAATGGGATAGGTCTAAATTAACCCAATATTGGGCAAAAGAGAGACACTTATTTTTCAGTGGGAGAAAATAATGACCATCATGACATTAACGTTGCTATTGGGATGTGGAACAACAGAAAAGGACACAGGTTCCCAAGCATCATGGAGTAGCGCTCCACTAGCAGCGATCTCTGGTACCTGCCCCATCATAGACAACAGTCAAAGTATTCGAACATTTACATCCAACGGTATCGAGCGAGAGGTGCAATTTGTCCTTCCTGAAGATCCTCAGCCCAATATCCGACCCGTGTTCTTTTTTCATGGATTGATGCCGGAGGGTTCCAATCCAACGAACCAAACCATTTCAAGTCTCTCCCTACAATCGATCGCGAATGAATACAACATGGTGTTTATTTTACCCGTCTCGCAAGTGTGGGATTTGGCTGGACAGCGATTCCACTTGTGGAATATCGAACAGGGTACAGAGCTGGACGATCTGACATTGTACGACGACTTACGCACCTGTGTTGCCGAACATTTTGATGTCTACAGTACAGATAGGATGGACTTGGATCTCTTGAGCAGCATGGGATTTAGTGGGGGTGCATTGTTTACCACAGTCATCTTGTCAAACCGATCCGAAACATTGGCTTCTGTTATCGAAATGAGTGGTGGTGGAGATCTACAAGTCCCCGGATTCTCAAACCCATTTTCAGTTCACAATCCGACTGAC
>CALDQI010000903.1:0-2375 GCA_937911635.1 uncultured Pseudomonadota bacterium
ATGTTTGTCCATACAAGTGCTCGGGGATCTTCATCAACAGTCGTTCAAGAGCCATTGGTGTATTGTAATGCGGTATGACGATCGCACAGTGTTTGTCACGAAGGTACATCACGTTTGTCTCCACCAGAGTTTGGTGAATTCCCAATCTGAAACCACAAAATCTTCTTGCCTTCTCTTTCGAATGGCGAGTGGAAGAGCCTTATATCCTGAATAGATTCCCTTGATGGAAGCGAGTGCTGCAGAACGCGATTTACCAGCGGGTACCCTTGAGTCCTGAAACCCCATACCGTACCTCATGGCGCTCGATAGAGGGGCTGCAAACCACATCCATGTAGGAAGATTTCGAAATTTACTTTGGATTCGATGCGACTCTACCCAAATAACTTTCTCATCGGAGTATCGGTCATAAGAACCTCCCCAATGATGAAGCAATCTAGCATTGTGTACACAACGGATGTTGAAACCGTATCGAACGCATCGCAAGGCATAGTCTACATCTTCACCAAATGGAGATAAAGAGGTGTCCATAGAACCCAACTTTGGGTGTGTATAGATGCATTCAGGTATCCAGAAGGCGGCACCTGAAAAACACAAGCGCTCACTGGTTCCATTGTATTTGGATGGTTGCCCCCGTTCATAAGCATGGTTTGTGCCATCAAGTCCAACGTAGTGACCTGTATTCTCAATCGTGTCTGGATGTTCGAAGAGTCTGATTTCTGGTTGGAGAACGGAGTTGGGGTATCGTATTGCTGCGTTGTAGAGTTCTTCTAGACAGTCTTCTTCGAGTAAAGTGTCATCATTGATGATAAAAACAGGCCCCTTTGCATGTGTAAACACCCAGTTCACTGCAGCTGCAAATCCTAAGTTTCCACCCAGCCATTGATAGCGAACATGATGGCTAAATTCGTCAGGGATATTTGATTCATCAGAATGTGAGTGAATCACCCATATCTCTTTTATCCATCCCTGAGAATTCAATGCCGAACGAAGAGCACTCCACAACAATTCATTGGCGTGGTGGGTAATAAATACGACGATTGGCAAGGGACTATTCATACTGCTATCGTAGTCCATTGCCAAGCAGCATTCCACTTTGATGTGGATGAAGATTATTTGCCTTTCTTTTTACCGCGAATGATCGAGCGCTTATTGGCTTGCATGATCTTCTTACGCAATCGGATGTGGTTTGGAGTAATCTCAACCAACTCATCTTCAGCAATAAAGTCCATTGCGCTTTCCAAGGACAACTTGATCGGAGGCGCGCAGATTAGTTTTGTATCAGCCCCTGCTGAACGAACATTGGTGAGCTGCTTTGGACGGACAATATTGACATTCATATCGTTGCTTTGATTGGCAATACCAATGATCATCCCTTCATAGACTTCTTCACCAGTGGCCACAAACATCTTCCCACGCTGTTGAAGATTGAAGATGGAGTAAGAGGTTGTTTGTCCTGCTCGGTCAGCAATCAGAGAACCATTTTGACGGAACACAATGTGTCCAGCATAGTTATCCCAACCATCGAATAGGCTGTTCACAATACCCATTCCACGTGTGGCGTTGAGATATTCGGTTCTAAATCCAATTAAGCCACGTGCTGGGATTCTGTATACTACGTTGTATCGACCAGAGTCAGTCAGTGTCATATCGACCAACTTACCGCAACGAGCGTTCATCTTTTCAGAGATTGCCCCCATATTTTCCTCAGGGAAGTCAAGAGTGGCCAGTTCGTATGGCTCTAGTGTGTTGCCATCGACCTCTCTAAGTTTGACTTCGGGTTTGGAGATGCACATCTCGAACCCTTCGCGACGCATTTGTTCAATTAAGATGGCCAATTGGAGTTCACCACGCCCAAAGACGCGTAGGGCATCGGATGTTTCAGATTCTTCAAGTTTAATTGAAACATTGTGCAGCGCTTCCTTTTGGAGTCGTTCACGGATTTGTCGACCCGTTACGAACTTCCCATCGTTTCCACTAGTGGGTGAGTCGTTGGTACCAAACGTAATACCAATGGTGGGTTCATCAACCACCAGTCGGGGCAGAGGTGTTGGATTGTGAATGTCAGACAATGTGTCTCCAATGTTGATGACATCAATACCGGCTAAGCAGCCAATGTCACCAGCAGTCAATGTTTCAGCCTCAACTCGCTGTAATCCTTGATACGTAAACAGTTGTGCCAAGCGGACTTGTTTTCTGAATCCATCCCCAAGAACCATCGCAGGTTGTCCCTTTTTTAAGGTTCCGTTGAACAATCGACCAATGGTTAGACGGCCCAAGTACTTGTCATAGCCTAACTGAGTGATCAAGAACTGTGGGGTGGCGTTGGGATCGAATGTTGGTGCAGGGACATGCTCAAGGATACCATCGAATATTGG
>CALDQI010000904.1:0-1507 GCA_937911635.1 uncultured Pseudomonadota bacterium
CACAGTCTATATGCCCATATTTTTACTGTTTCTACCATCGAGAAAGATCAGAATTCAACTGGGCAATATCTATGGAAAGATCATTTCTCCAATCGTCCTAACCATTTTGGGCACAAGACTAAAGCTCATTGGCAAAGACAATTTGAATGCTACTTATCCAGCCATCTATCTTAGCAACCACTCTTCGCAACTGGATCCCCTGGTCGCCATTCAAGTGGCTCCAATCGGAGGATGTGGTGTTGCGAAAAAGGAGATCTTAAATGTTCCGTTTTTTGGTTGGGCATATCGACTCGCTGGACACCTGACGTTAGACCGAAGCAATCGAGAAAGTGCAATCAAATCGATGCAAGAAATGGGCGAGATTATGAAAAGGAACAACATCGGCGTTTGGATTTGGCCGGAAGGTACTCGTTCTGTTGATGGCACCTTGCTTCAATTTAAAAAAGGGTTCGCTCACATTGCACTCCAAACCAAACTACCCATCATCCCTTTGGTTGTCAGGGGTGCCCATGATCTATGGCAAAACAAAACCTTTGTCGTACGATCTGGAACCTTTACTGTAGAGGCTCTCCCACCCATTTCGACGACTGAATGGACTGAAGAGAACTTAAAAGAACACATTGCCAGTATTGAGCAAGTCTATCGAGACGCTCTTGGGCAGACCATAGAGATAAATCAAGGATAAAAGTCGAATTTTCTTGCCATTCACCCTAACAATCAGTAAATTAGGAATGAAATTTACATAGGATGGAATCATGATAGCCCTTTTAGGACTCGCATTGGGTCTCAATACAGCCAATGCTCAAAACTGCTCCCCTGTCTCCTCCCAAGATTTAGACATGCAAATCGACAGTGTTGCAATGGGATTCTTAGAGTTTGATTGGGATAAGATTGAAAAGGGGCTGGCTTCTATTGAGTCTAAGGTTCCTTGTCTGACCGAAAGCATTGATCCAGAAGTCGCAAATGACTACCACATGTTGAGTGGTCTGTATTTGTATTATAAGTCTCAGATGGACAACAATGCGGATGGCAAGCAACAGGCTGAAAACTCTTTACGCCTCGCAAAACGTCTTGCTCCTGACAAAACGGTCCCAAAACACATCTTTAATGACGGTCATGAAATCCACGAAATTTATGCGGGTCTTGAGTACATTGAACTTGATAGCGATATCCCTACATCTTCTCGTGGCGTATACATTTTCAATGGTCAAACCATTAATCGTCCAGCGAATACCAAAACGATCGTTCAAATCAAAGAAGGTAGCACCATTCTATTGAGTGCCATCACTGGTGCAGGCGAGTCTCTTCCGGTGATTTCTGCGAATGCGGCACCCATCACATCAGCACCAGCACAAAACACAGAACAAACCGTAACAACGAACGATACTGTTGAGATAGCGAATACATCCAATGGTGTTGCTCCTTGGCTCTGGACAGGGGGTGTCGCTCTTGCAGCCGGAGGATCCCTCGCTACATCTAGTCATGTCTGTGGCAGTTTGTCCTTCTA
>CALDQI010000905.1:0-4908 GCA_937911635.1 uncultured Pseudomonadota bacterium
CCTCTCCATCCAGCGTGAACCACACCCACCTGGGGCTCTCCAGTATCCAACTTCCCGAGTAAAAATATGGGAACACAATCTGCCGTCTGTACAGTAAGCCCAAGTCTAATCTGAGATGTGTACTGTGCATCCGCTTCTCCTACAGACCCGCTTTGAAAGACCTCTCTCGCTATATCAGAATGAGTTTGGTCCATGAATGACCATTGAGAAAACGGGGTGGTCAATGTATGAACTCGTTCCCTTACGCTATTCTTCGAATGATTGAGATCTCCATAAGTCCATGCCATCCATACAGTGTCATTTGCGAGTTTGGGATGTTTCATATCGGTCATCTCATATCCTTCACGTTCTGCATCAGTCAAACACGGCTGGATGTTCACTGATGTGATTCGCCACACCTCGCAGCAACCACTGCGTTGGTAATTTTCGAGTACGCACCGCATCTCTGATGTCGGTTGATGATACGTCCGGAAAGACCATCTGTGCTCGGTGTCCATCGTAGCCTACTCTACCAACAATTATCGGAGTAAATTGGGTTTCTATTTGTTCCCATTCCTTCCACTGCGGGAGCTGTGAAACAACATCTGCGCCCACCACCAAGCGAAACTGATGCTCTGGATGGGATTTTTGGAGTGCCTGTAAGGTATCTATACTGTACGAAGGTGTTGGGAGTTGTGACTCAATATCAGACACGATGCACTTCTGCCCCAATTCCTCAGCCATCAATCGACACCACTTCAGACGCACGTCATAAGACACCAATCGTTTACCGTGAATCTTTTCGAAAGCATGCTGATAAACAGGAACAATCCAGACTTGATCAACTTCTCCGCTCCAAACAAGCCATGAGGCAACCATGGCATGAGCAATGTGTGGAGGGTTAAACGAGCCACCGTACACAGCGATTTTCATTAATTCACCTCGGGGTGACCTGAACAAATAGCCATACTGGAAAATGGTTTGGTATGCACTTGTAAAAATGTTAACACTCTTTAATGCAAAATGAAAAGGCTATAGGTGTTTTTGATTCCGGTGTGGGCGGTCTAACCGTTTTATACGCGCTTCAAACTGCCCTCCCTATGGAAAAATTTATCTATCTCGGCGACACAGCAAGGGTTCCGTACGGTACACGTTCACCAGAAACGATAATACGCTATTCGAATCGGGTAGCCGGACATTTGTACAAAAGAGACATCAAAGCACTGGTCGTTGCTTGCAACACTGCAACATCGTATGCACTGGAGAGTCTACAGTCGGCCTTTGAGCCCATTGGCATACCGGTATTCGGAGTTATCAAACCTTCTGCGACGGTCGCATTGGAACACAGTCAGAACAATAATATCTTGGTGCTTGGAACAGAGGGTACGATTCAAGGGCAAAAATACAGTGATACCATACAGAACATCGAACCAACTGCCAAGGTTCACGGATTGGCGTGCCCATTGTTTGTTCCATTAATTGAAGAAGGCTGGCATACACATCCCGTGACAGAAACAGTGGCTTTGGAGTATTTTGGAACCGTACCAAATCTTACATCTTTTGACACGGCCATTCTAGGGTGCACACATTACCCCCTTCTCAAGCCAATGCTCTCTAGATTGTTCCCAACGATCCATTTTGTTGACTCTGCAGCAACTACTGCAGCCATGGTAAAAACAGCCTTAGAAGCAACCGGATTACTAGCTCCTACCAAATCAGCAGCTAGCATAGGAGAAACTGAGTTTTTGGTTACGGACAACCTACAACGTTTCCACAAAGTGGGTTATTACTTTGTGGGCTCTTCACCCAGTCCGCTTCAAATGGTTGATTTAAGCGACTCCGACGAACAGATAGTGGCTGGTTTATTATGATTCGATTGTACAATGTACACAAACAGTATGGGCAACATGTTGCCTTGCGCGATGTGTCTTTCACCGTAAGTAAGGGTGACTTCTGTTACATCACCGGTCCTTCGGGAGCTGGTAAAACCACCATGCTCAAATTACTGTATGGCGCCATCCAACCCAGTGCAGGACAGCTCCAAGTGGCCGGTATGAACCTTTCGATGCTGAAAAAGAATCAACTTCCCCGATTGCGACAACAAATCGGAATCGTATTTCAGGACTTCAAACTTATCCCTTCGAGAACTGTCGGAGAAAACATCGGGCTGGCACTAGAAGTCATTGGAACCCCAAGAAACTTGATTGAGCGGCGTGTACAGGCAGTACTCAACATTGTTGGATTACCCGGTCGTGACCATTTGTATCCCGCGTACTTGTCCGGTGGTGAACAGCAACGTGTCGCTATTGCTAGAGCCATCATCAACGACCCTTCCATTTTGTTGGCGGATGAACCCACAGGTAATTTGGACGGTGCCATGGCAGTCGCCGTCATGGATATCTTGCAAAAGATCAATCTACGCGGAACAACAGTCCTCGTAGCGACACACGATGCTGCTTTGATGAAACGTTTCCCCTATCGATGCATTCGATTCAGAAATGGTCAACTGGAGAAACGATGACCCTAACATTCTTCCAGCATATCTTTAGACGAGCCACCAGGTCGATCTGGGAAAATCTGTATCTGAATGCTGTATCGGCAAGTGTTATCGGAGCTTCGTTGGTCTTACTCGGACTGTACAGCCTAATTCAAAACAACTTGAGCACAGTAATTGACTCTTGGAACAAAGACATTCACATTTCAGTATATTTTGCTGAAACAGTTGATGACGAACGCCGCCTTGACCTACGAGATCAAATCCACGCCATGCCTGAAGTGGTGCAAGTCCGATACGTATCAGAATCAGATGCAAAGAAATGGATGCTTGAAGAAGTAAGCGGCATTGAAGAAACGCTATCTGAACTCGGGGACAATATCCTCCCTGCTTCCTTAGAAATCACCTTAGACGCCCAAATGGCACACCCCAAGCAAATTGAAAACTTTGCAAAGAGAATTCAAACAGAAGACTTCGTGACGGCTGACTATGGAGTTGAATGGGTTGATAAATTCAATGCATTTCTTCGGATGTTCCAAACTTTAGGCACCGTAGTCGGATTGCTCATCATCGTAGCAGCAATGTTCTTGGTGACCAATACGGTTCATCTGGTGATTTACAATCGTCGAAATGAATTGGAAATTGCCAAACTGGTTGGAGCTACACAAAGTTTTATTTTACTCCCATTTTTGATTGAGGGAGCCATTCAAGGTCTCATCGGTGCACTGGGTGCGTTGACTTGTCTTTGGGTGATTCACAAAACTCTAGTCGGACAAGTGCAACAAAGTGAAACCTTAAAACTGGTCACTGATCTCACCTTCATTCCAACCAGTCAACAGATCATCTTATTGATGATTGGACTGACTCTGGGATTGGTGGCCGCTCTCATCGCAACCCTCAGATTCCTGAGGAAGGTGGGATAATGATACAGATCAGAAGAATCCGACTCGTCTCCTTATTGTGCGCCTTTTCCTGCGTTGCTATCGCACAAGAACCCACAAATCCGAGAGCTGAACTTGCCGAACATTATGAACAAGAGAAATCACTTTTGGCAGATCTCTCCAAGTTAGACTCTAGCCTCAGCACCCTTCAGCAAGAGTTGAAGACATTAAATGCACAAAAGGAATCCATTGCAATAGAGCAACTCAAACAACAGCAACAAATCAAAAATATAGGCCGTCAGCTGGCGACCATCGAATCTAGACTGATTCAAAAGACCAACCTGTTGTATAAAATACACCGACGAGGTTTGGCCCGAATTGTTTTCGGGGCAGAAAGCCCTGTTGATTTACGACGTCGTTCAACCTATCTACAGATTTTGATTGAATCTGACAAATCAGAGTTGGATGCTAAACGGACTCTAGCCAAAGAACAAAAATCTATTGGCGATGGGTACAAACGCAATCAACACCAACTAGAGATGCTCGAGGAAAATCTAACATCCAAGAAAAAGTCGTTGCAAAATGAGCGCACAAACAAACAGGAGTTCTTGGCAACGATTCAGGAAGAAAAGTCCTTGGCAATGCAACTCCTGAAAGAGAGACAGGCTGCACAAAATCAGTTCACGCGTACACTTCCCGTCCAGACAGTTCAGCCCAATACGGTCAATCAAGTGTCTCAATCTACATCCAGTGCAAAAAGCTTCGCAGATACGTACGGCAATCTACAGTGGCCTCTCAGTGGTACCGTACTTCGTCGATTTGGGAAACAGAAGGATCAAATATCTGGACAATCGATTCAAAGCAACGGCGTCGATATCCAGGCCCCAAGAGGCACCCGAGTGAGCGCCGTCTATGATGGTGTTGTTGCATTGGCAAAGTTCATCGATACCTATGGACAGACTGTCGTCGTGAACCATGGACGCTACTCGACGGTATATGCACATCTCAGTGGTCTCAATGTAAAACAAGGACAACGTGTTTCAGCCGGGACTACACTGGGAATGGTTGGAAATAGCGGTATTACAGACGCTCAGAATACAAACTGGCTCAGTTTTGAAATACGATACAACAAGACCCCTCAAGATCCTTTACGATGGTTAAAACCGTAATATTCGGATCATTTTACATGCTTGTACAATACCTCAAAGCCTTTGTCATCACTCTACTGTGTTTCTCTATTGGAATATTAAGTGGTGTTGTTGTCGCAGATGAAACCAAAACCGATACAGTCGATCCTTATGATGGATTCTACACCTTCTCATTGAATCTACACCGCATTCAAAATGAGTACATCAATGAAGTCCAGACCAAGGACTTGATCTACAACGCCATTGATGGAATGATGAACGCATTGGATGAGCATTCGATATACTTTCCTCCAGAAGAATACGAACGTTTCAAGAAAAATCGAGACACTTGGTCTGTCGGAGTGGGTATTCAAGTCAATCAAGAGAAGGTCATTACAGAGATCGTGTCCGAAGGTCCAGCCTCTAT
>CALDQI010000906.1:0-1875 GCA_937911635.1 uncultured Pseudomonadota bacterium
CAGTTGTTGGAGGGTTGAGTATTAAGGCAATGGCAGAAGAGTCTGTAAAAGGCCACCAAAATCGAATCAAAGAAAGAAATATCCGTATGGATAGTCTTGGACGTCTAGCTAGGGGTTTGGCCCATGATTTAAATAATGTTCTATCAACAGTTTTAGGTCATGCAGAGATTGTTAAGATAAATACCCCCCAAAGCAGTCAAACCCTTTCTCATTTAGAACAGATTATTTCAGGTACGCAAAGAGCTGCTATTTTAATTGATCGCATGCTGACCTATTCAGGTAAAAAAGTATTGTTGAAAAAAAATATTGACCCTACGTCTCACATTCATTCTATATTTCATTCTGTATCGACACTTCAATCACCTCAAATTTCAATATCGTTGGATATATCAAAGAAACTTCCATATGTTCGTATCGATAGCGCAGATCTAGAAGGAGCGATTCATAATTTACTACAGAATAGTGTCAATGCTTTACAAGATCAAAAAGGAAAAATTGTTCTAAGGGCAGCCTTAGAAGAAAATACGGATTTACCAGAAGATTTTATAGGGAACAACATCACAAATACAACCACTTTAAGGATTGAAGTCGAAGACACTGGAATAGGTATGTCCTTAGACGAGTCTTCTCGAGCATTGGAGCCTTTTTTCAGCACACGTTCAAAGGGAAAGGGTTTGGGACTTGTGAATGTCCTTGCTTCTGTAGAGAGTGCTGGTGGAGCTATGTGGTTTCAGTCAGAACAATATATCGGTACACGATTTGTTTTATGGATTCCTGCGGCAAAAAATATCGTTCTAAAAAAAGAAGAGAAAGAGAAGCAACAGTCTCTAGAATCACTGCATATTTTACTTGTTGAAGATGATACTGAAGTCGCCAATGTACTGACACAAATTTTAAATGGAATGGGGGTACAGGTTGCGTTTCATAAATGCAGTGAGAAGGTCATGTCTTTAATCGAGGCTCAGAAATTAAGTAAATTTGACATTGCTATATTAGACATTCGATTGGGAGCAATTGATGGTATCGAACTAGGACATCACATATTAACCGAACAAATTGCTTTTTCATTGTTATTTATTAGTGGCGATGAACCAGGACAAAGAATACAACAATTTAATGCCGACCATGTTCAATTTTTACGCAAACCTATAGGTATTGAACAACTCAAAAAATCACTCCATAAACTGATAGCCCATCAATAGATACAACTCAATATAGAACAAAGTCACCTTTAATAGGAGTTGATATAAATATGAAACCTAAAATGAATACAAAAAAAATAAAAATTATTGGTCTTGGCAACGAAGGACGTCATACAATAAACAGACTTATAAAAACAGGCATCAAAGATGTCGAATTTATTACTATGAACACAGATCCCAAGGAGATTCATCCTTCAAAGACAGACGAGAAACTCAAACTTGACCTTACTTCTGCACGAGTACTCAACTCCAATTCCGTTGATACAATAAAGGAAGTATTACAAGATTCTGAAATGGTTTTTTTTATTACTGATGGACAAACGGGAATAGAGGGCATTCCTATGATAGGAAGTTTCCTCCGTAACTTAGGGATATTAACTCTGGGTATAATTATGGAAGGTATTGAAACAAGCCCAATCCAAACAGAACAGTGTGCACAAGTATGTAGAGACGCACTAGATGCTTTGATAGTCCTTCCCAGTATGAACAACAAAGCAAACGTAAAAAGCGATGAGATTTTATCCACGGGAATACATGCTCTCACGAGACTCGTCATGCAACAAAGTGTCTTAGAAGTAAATCTTGCAGATATAAAAAGCATTTTACAAAATGCGTACCGATCCAATGCCAACATATCGAAAGATGCTCAAGTCGTCCGATGCCAAAGAAGGCG
>CALDQI010000907.1:0-3397 GCA_937911635.1 uncultured Pseudomonadota bacterium
GGTTGCGATCATGGTTTCAACCACCGTCCATCTGAAAAGTCCACCGATTGATGCCAGATTCTCACAGTTGTGGGGACAAACACTGTTTGGTCTGGGAGCATTCGTGTCGCCCAGACCCTTTGTTCATGTATCTTCATCCCACGAAAGTGTTACAGTGTTCATCAAACAAGACAGCACAGGACAGAACGGTATGTGGAAACAGATTGCAGTGTCGAGCCTTTTGTGGATGGGGTGCACTACAGCATGGGCAGAAGATTTGCGAAAGATATACGTTGCAGAGCCTCGGGGACTTGGTCTCGATCAAGGAACATTGCAGGCGGTGTCAGATCAGATACGTCAGGGTGCCAATGATATCTTGGGTTCCGATGAATATGACGTGATGACCCGCGAAAATATGATCATGTACCTTCGGGAAAACAACAAGGATTGCTCGGATTTGGATACCGACTGCCACATCAAACTCGGCGGTGCGGTGGATGCACAGTACATCGTACATGGCAACGTCACCAAAACAGGGGATGGGGTGTTCATCGCAACCATCAAACTCTATGCGGTCAGCAATGGCCGAATGCTTGCGATGACGACGGTGCGCTCTGATAAGGAAAGTGAACTGCTGACGTTGATGCGTACCCACAGCCAGACGTTGTTCAAGACAGGCCTCAATCTTTCTGGAACAACCCAACAAGCCACCAGTACACCATCCGAACAAATCATGGTGCTTCGTTCGTCTTCTGACTTTGCTCCATCGGATGAACTGGAACGATTGATTTGGGAGGAAGAACGCAGGCAGGAACTGGAGCAACAGTTTGCGCAGATCCGCCAAGAGGCTACCGAACAACGTCAAAAAGAGGCGACGGTGATGTGGCAAAAGATTCAGCCCCTGTTGTCATCTCCGAGTCGTCAGAAGTTGCTACACAAGTTCATTGAACAATATGAACAGTCCAAAGTGGTGGTCGAGTATATCTCCCCCGATACTGGAGAAACGACCCAAAGTGCGTTGACTGTTCCGATCCCAGAGACCTTCGAGGCTCGCCAACTGCTCTTTGCCAATCGGTCAATGTACACGGCAAAACTGATTCCAGCAGGCTCATTTTTAATGGGGTGCACCGAGGAGCAGGGTGCTGATTGTGATGATGATGAACAGCCAATGCATACGGTGACCCTCAGTCGAGACTTCTACATGATGGAAAGCGAAGTGACTCAAGGACTCTATCAGCGAGTGATGGGCAACAATCCCAGTGAGTTCAAAGGGAATGAACGCCCAGTGGAGAAGGTGAACTGGTTCGATGCGGTAAAGTTTGCCAATAAACTGAGTTCTATGGAGGGACTCGAGCAGTGCTACACCATTAGTAGAGATTCTGTGACATGGTCGAAGATGCAGTGCACCGGTTGGCGCTTACCGACGGAGGCGGAGTGGGAGTATGCGGCTCGTGGTGGACAGTCCTACAAATATGCAGGTAGCAACAGTGTTGGTGACGTGGCTTGGTACGATGGTAACAGTGAATTATCAGGTAAGAGGCAAACGCACGATGTTTGTGGCAAGAATCGTAACGGCTATGGCTTATGCGACATGAGTGGAAATGTTTGGGAGTGGGTCTGGGACTGGAAAGGCTCCTATAGTAGTTCACCGACAGTGGACCCACAGGGCCCCACCAGTGGCTCTGACCGTGTGTTACGCGGTGGGAGTTGGAGCAACCTCGCTCAGCTCGTTCGGGTGTCGTTTCGCTACTACTACGACCCGACGTACACGGGCAGCGTTCTGGGTTTTCGTCTCGCCAGATATTCCCCCTAAACCCCGTAGGACGGAGTCCTACATTCCCCGTCGGTTGAAAACCGACAGTTCCCCCACAGACCGGCTGACAGTGGGCTTGCAAGGGAGTCGGACTTGTCCGAGACTCATCGGCAAGACAACAGGCAGTGGTCGTTCAAAGTTTGGCATGCCGCTTTGCGTAGTGGTATAGCGAACGGGACTAAAAGTTGATGTGCGGTGCTGTCTTCTTCGGCTGGGTTTGTCTAGAGAAGTTCGCATACACGAGTATAGCGACCTTTTCTATCCTTCACCCATCCTGTGAATCCATCATCCACTCTCAACTTTGAACCAAAATGATGAAAGTTGTGAGTATTATGTGACCCAAAACTGAACATGTGACATCTCTTTCATAGGTTGATACTAAGTGTGTATGGTACATGGAGTGTAAATGTCTACGCAAGACCCCTTAGACAAACTGATTGCGCGTCTTGAAGCTGGTTACATCACCCGAGAAGAGTTTGAAATTCTCAAAGCCGACCTTGTATCTTCAAAGCGTCAATCGGAACAGTCATCCATCATCGCCGTTGGTCACTTGAATCGAAACTATGTTTCTAAAACCAACGAAGGCCTTGTATTCAATCAGGGTTCGCCTATAGCATCGACTTCTCGTAATTCTGTAAACACAGAGATAGTATCTCCAGAAGAATTGCGTCGTATACGAACAGGAGAAATAGGATATGGCCACGAACTTGTAAGGTCTGAAGCGGAACTTAGACAGGATGAAATTACGAATACTAGAAGGAATGTATCATCTCCTTCAAAGGATAAAGTTGTCTTGTATCTCAGCATTGTCATACTGTCCTGTTTTGGTATTTTTAAAGCATACGAACACTATTCCAAATCACCTCAAGAAGTGCTGATAGATGCATTCAAAGCCGACTTTGGCTATGGAATGTGGAAACCTCAAGAAATGACGGCCAAAATTTATCAAGATGCATGTAACAAAGGTGAAGAACTCGCTTGTCAATATTCTAATTGGCATCAGAGTTACCTTTGGAGTACTCTAGAGGAGGAACTCACGTATCAGACACCAGACAAAGATTTACTGCCAACAATAAGATATAAAGTTGCCTTTACCATTGGTCAAACCTTTTGTGATCAAGGAAACGATTATGGTTGTTTACTCGCTATGATTGCGAAAGAATACGGTAGTGGATTCTCTAGTGATACTAAACTTGAACAAGAGGTCAGATTGATTGATACTGCAGGTGTGCTCAGTCTTTGTCAAGATTCAGGACTATTTTGGGCCTGTGTTCAAAGCGATTATCATAAACTTGATTTCCCACGATCTATCATTTTGAAGTCTGCGAATGAGTCTTGTCAGGCAAAAGATTATTTTGCCTGCTATCAATACTTTTATAAAATATCCACCATTGATAAAGAACATGATACGGAGGAATTTCTGTCATCAATACAGAACCTGTTTCATCACGGAAAATCATCAGACCTGTACACAAATTCAGATGCGCTGTTCTTATATTGGCTTGCTTATGGGGATATGATGTCATTTCCGCAACAGTTTGCCATGGCGAAACGACATTTGAACGTTCGCACGTCCAAGTGGACTTGGACAGTAGGCGAATCTAT
>CALDQI010000908.1:0-2950 GCA_937911635.1 uncultured Pseudomonadota bacterium
GCTTCATGTTTCCCCCAAAGGGTAGAGTAAGTTCAATACCCAATACTACTACTGATGTGTTATAAATATCAAGTATTTTTACCTAGGAGATTGGCTGATGAAATCATTTACACAAGAAGATTTCGATTTGCTTCAAGCGATGCTCATGCACGACAACGATGAGTTTGTGTATGAGGCGTTGGACTATCTAAAGGGAATGAATCCGCCCATGGAACTTTGGTGGGCGCTGTTTGATATAGAACCCATAGAGTCTTTTGATGAGTGGGTAGAGTGGTTGGCACAAGAAGAAGATATCTGTCCCCATCATAGAATTCTTGCGTCTGTGGTTCTAGGCGTCTTTGTTGAGCAGAAACCAGAGATAACTGCTGGAGTCACCCATCTGAGTTTGATGGGTTGTTCAATTTTTGAAATTCCCAGTTGGGTGTCTCATTTTAAAAACTTGGAGTTTCTAAATTTGGCTTACAATCCAATTACAGAGGTCTCCTCTGTAATTGCGGGTCTACCCTTGTTTAATCTAACCCTCGCACACTGTTCCTTAACGAGTCTTCCGGATTGTATTGGAGAACTGTCTGAGTTGCGTGTGCTCCATTGTGGTCACAATCAAATCACATCCATATCAGATACTGTGTTTAATTTGGAACAGCTGGAAGTGTTGAGTTTACACGACAATCAGCTGACCAGTGTACCCACTCAGTGGCAATTCTTGCGTTCTTTGACTCATTTAGATTTGACCCTCAACCCACTAGGAGATGTACCATCTGTTTTGGAAGATTCAGAAAGATTGGATGTGCTGTTACTCAATGGATGTGGACTCACCGTACTACCCGATTGGATAGGGGGGCTACAGAGCCTTAAAACGATGTCGCTTGGTGGAAATCCCTTGCGATGCCTCCCTGAATCCATAGGTCAATTGAAGAATCTTCGCCAGCTTTCATTGTGGGATTGTATATTGACTGAAGTACCAGAGTCAATAGGGGAAATAGCACTGACAGAGTTGGACCTGAGTTACAACCAACTGACTTTGTTGCCCAATTCCCTTGAGGATTGCAATTTACAGCGGTTGGTCGTGCTGGGGAATCCGTTGGTTGAATTGCCTCTTGGATTGAAGAAGGTGTCATTGGATGCGAAGCAGATGGAAATGCTCCGCGATCAGATGGTAGACTTGCAATGTCTCGAAACATTGAACCTTGCAGATAGAGATATATCAGTTGTTCCGGAGTCAATTCGAAATTTGACGCATCTGAAAGAGTTGGTGCTATCAGAAAATGAACTGACTGAGTTGCCAGACTGGCTTGCTGAACTGACTCATTTGGAATCGTTGGATGTCTGGTTGAATCCCTTGGAATCCTTACCAAGTGGACTAACCTCATTGACACTCTCTTATGATCAGTTTGAACAGTTCAATACTCAACTCGGTGAAATGACCAAACTCAAGCACTTTGGTCTCACCAACAATACATTACTCTTGATCCCACCACTCATCGGTGAGTTGACTCAACTGGAATCTCTCGATTTACATGGGAATGACATTGTGAGGTTGCCGCTTTGGATTGGTGAGATGCCATATTTAAGGCGACTCAATTTAAATGGGAATCCGATATCCATCAAGGAGATCGATGCGTTCAAACAAGCGTATGCACACATTCAATTAATTTGGGATGGGGGAAGTGAAAACTAAAAAACACTCAAGAAGAGTGTCCCAATTTGTCCATGTCCTTCGTTAATAGAAAAGTCCTCAACATGTTTTTCTTTTCCCTTCAAGGCTGGCAATGGCAAGAATTTCTCAACAAACAATCGATTTTATTCGAAAAGCAACCATTTCACCCCACGATGCACTGATGTTGGCTGGGCTGCACACACTTGAAGGTGTCACGCAGGATCCTGTACTGATGATGCAAATCTTGAGGCTACCCACCCCTTCTAATTATCAACAGTGGATTCAGGTATTTACCTCTAGTCGAGACTCCACTCGGCGTTTTGTGTGGTTGTGGGTGTTGGCTAGGCTCGCAGAACTTAACGTCTCATGGGCTGTAGAACTAAATGAACTCTCTATACCGGGCAGTTCAATTTATAGACTCCCATACAACATCGGTTCACTAAGCAATGTACAACTGCTTGATGTCAGCCAAAACAACCTCAACGAATTGCCAAAGTCCATTCGCAATATGAAGCACCTCAGAATGCTATACATTCATGACAATGAGTTCTCCTATATACCTGATTGGATTGAGGAATTCACTTTGGACTTACTGTATGCCGTTGGGAATCCACTGCAGCAAATTCCTCGAGGGATACAAGCCTTTGCCATGGACTCCATATTGTGGACTAAACTCCATCAGGAACTGACACAGCTGACTGATGTACGTTCGATGCTGTTTCAAGGCCTGCCGTTTCCATGTGATCAGCGGTGGTTGGCGAAACAGACTCATCTACAAAGGATAACGTTCGATGATTGCTATTTGTGGAAAATTCCAAGTGCATTGGAGCATTGCAACCAATTAGAGCATTTAAGGGTCACCGGGTCTGAAGACTTCTCTTTGGGGGATGAAGTGGCATTCTTTCCACAGTTGAAGACTTTGATGCTAGAGTTTGGGACGATGAGGAACTTACCAAAAGGACTCGGATACTGCAAAGGTCTGAAGCAAGTCCAGATGTCGTATCATGAGGTGACTCGAATTCCATCTTGTTTACAACGGTTGCGACAGTTGGAAAGACTCAACTTTGAAGGCAACACCATCCATACAATTCCGCAGTGGTTTGGACGATTGAGGCTGTTGAAGAGTGTATCGTTACGGAAAAACGATCTGTCCACATTGCCAAGTCAGTTCGGGAATCTCAATAACTTAGAAGTATTGGATTTGTCCGACAATCTGTTTCATTCATTACCAGAGTGTCTATTTGAGTTGACTGGTTTGAGAAAACTCAATCTTGTCCGCAATCCAATCTCCAC
>CALDQI010000909.1:0-2140 GCA_937911635.1 uncultured Pseudomonadota bacterium
CAGCTGTGGCATTGATAGCAGTGGTGGTGTTCAGTGTTGGGGGAGTGATGGTCATGGTCGAAGCTCTCCACCAAGTGGAACATTTGTTCAAGTTTCAGCTGGAGGTTATCACAGCTGTGGCATCGACAGCAGTGGTAGTGTACAGTGTTGGGGTTCTCATTCTTCTGGTCGAAGTACTCCTCCGAGCGGTTCCTTTGTTCAAGTATCAGCTGGAAACAATCACAACTGTGGCATAGACAGCAGTGGCAGTGTTCAGTGTTGGGGTTCTAATTCTTCTGGTCGAAGTACTCCTCCAGAGTGTTACACATCGAGTCCCTTTGACACAGATGATTATGATTGTGATGGTGTTGTTGAGTCAGAGGATTGTGATGATTTAAATTCGTCAGCTGCTTCAACAGACAATGATGCGGACTGTGATGGTTTTATAGCTTCAGAAGACTGTGACGATACGGATGCGCAAGTGGCGACCTACATCGTAGAAATTGTACAAGATGGAATCGATCAAAATTGTGATGGTATCGATGATGTGGATGGTGATGGGGATGGTGTGTACTCACTCCAAGACTGCGATGATACCGATGCATCCAGTTATCCTGGTGCTGCTGATCCATGCTATGACAACGTTGACTCTAATTGTTTGGGTGACTCTGATTGGGATTGCGATAGAGATGGACAAGACAGCGGTCAAAATGGCGGTACCGATTGTGATGATTCTGATCCAACAGTCTTTTCTGGCGCCATAGATGTCTGGTATGATGGCATCGATTCCAATTGTGACGGGCTCTCTGACTACGACCAAGATGGTGATGGATATGATACCACTGCAATCGGGGGATTGGATTGTGCAGATATGTTGCCCGACGTACACCCCGGTATATCAGTCGACGACTGTGGCGGTGGGAATGAGGATTGCGATGGTGATATCGATGAGGATTGTGTACGAGATCCTTCAACGGAACCAAGTACAGAACCCTCAAGTGAACCGAGCACAGAACCTTCAGACGAACCAAGCACGGAGCCATCACAAGAACCTTCTGATGAACCGAGTACGGAACCGAGTACGGAACCGAGTATGGAACCGAGTACAGAACCCTCTAGTGAACCCAGTGTAGAACCGGCGAGTGAACCGTCCAGTGAATCCGATACAGCGTCTCCAACTGAATCCGATACCGAGTCGCAGAGGGATCCCCCCAATGCAGCAGGTCCTGTGATTTTGGAGCAGGAGTCGAGCTGCAACGGGTGCAGCTCCAGTCAAACGTCACGTTGGTCATGGTCATGGATGTTTGGCTTGTTGAGTTTCATTGCTGTGCGACGCAGAGATTAACGAGCCATACTAGTATTTTGCTAGTATTGGCTGAGGAACTCTCGTCCTTCCTCTATCGTTGTACAGATATGAAGCCGCATGTTTTGAAGTAGGTCGTGATTGTGAAAAATAAACTGCGTACGTACTTTCGTATTTGAATGCTGATCGATCACGATGGCCATGACTTCAATTTTTCCGATAAACAAACTGATAAACTCTCGAAGTGCTCGACGAAGTGCTGCATTTGGTGGTAGGGTCCCTCTGGCATCCATTAGATATTTTCTAATATTGTTCTCTTTTGCCATCCATAGGGCATGTTCCGTTGAGAACCTGGCCTGTTCCATTGTCGGATTGGAGAGGCGGTTGCAAAAAATAAAATCAGAACGAACAGAGAGGCTATTTAGAACTTCGTTGTATTCATCAGTATTGTGATCAAAGGCTTGGGTCATAGTCCACAGTACCAGAATTGATGAAATAACCTAGGTTTATCTTGTCTCATTTTGTAATTAGTTGAAATGATGATCAATAATTCTAGATTTATTTAGGGGCTGATAGAGGGATGGGTTACACTAGAAAAAATATTTGGAGGACCAATGATTGCGTTGATGTATCTTGTGGCTTGTGGATCTTGGAATGGGAACTGGGAAGGTGCATGTGAAAATCCAGCAACAGGTGAAACACGAGAATTTGTCATTGATGTGGATTCCACAAAAGGTGGCGAAGTGAGTGGAACGGCTTTTATGACCATCAAAGATGACAGTGGTGAATCCACGATCGTGAATTGTGAAGTGTCTGGTCCCGCCAATAGAAATGGCGTTGATTTTGAGTTCGACTGTG
>CALDQI010000910.1:0-3236 GCA_937911635.1 uncultured Pseudomonadota bacterium
CCTTTGACATAGAGGTCAAAATGATCCGCCAATGGAATGAGGCGTTCCAATAAATGAATTCGGCGTCTGCCCCAAAGTCGAATTTCGGAATCTTCATTTGCAGTGTGGGAAGAGTTGACACAAGTGATGGTGGTGTTCCATGGCTCGAATAGGGCAACGGGCGCTTCACCTGGTGTCAGCTGGAACCGAATGCTTCGAGGACCTTCCAACTCTTTATTCTTTCGGAGAAACAAACACAGCTTGTGTAAATCTAAGGGGTGCAATCGGATACGGTGAGAGGGAATTTGCATGGCGGCAGATACCTGAAGGAATCCACGAACCCAAGATTCTGGGAGGTCGATTTTCTTCTCGATATAGCTGTCTTCATCTACGTTGGTCTGCACCTCAAATCCAGTGGGGTCAATGGCAAACTTGGTGTCCTTGTAGGAGCGGATTTTTTGAAATTCATCGTAGAGCGCTTGAGAATAGTCTACGTTGGTGGTCCCTGTAGCCTTTTTCTCTATGCTAGAGAACATGGATAAATCACAGGTCAATCGACCATAACTGGACTCATCCAAACTAAAGCATTCAAAGAAGAGTTTGTCCGGATGTACAGTGATCACTGGATCATAGAACATGGGTGTAAAGAAGGAACTCAATGAAGGATTCATCGTTTGCCAAGCGTGGAACATCAACTCCCACTCTTGCACTCGAAGGTTGAGATCTGGGTAGAGTTTTCGCATCTCTTTGCGCGTCTCTCGAGACGTGCGCTGAAGATCCGGAAGATCTTTTGCCAATTGCAACAATCGCTGTACATCCACCGGTTCCCCATCTTCTCGAGGCTGGGGAACAATCTTTCGAATCGAGAGTTCTTCTTCGAAAAACTGTTGTAATTCCAGGGCATCTTGCTCAGCACGCCACGCTTTGTAATCTGCATTGTCAACCTTGTATCGAAGGTCACTCAGAACAACAGAGTGGAGTGCGCTGATCGCTTCGCGAAAAGAGACCGCGTGTTCTTTGCCAATGTCACCGACAAGGAAGGTTGGTTCTCTCTTTGAATCTGGAGCAAAACTCATCGAGGAGCTGTCTGCGGAAGAATCAATGCGAGAGTTCCCAAAGTATTTGTATTTAACGTCCATTACGGTCTCCTTACAGCTCAATGCTGGTTTGAAGGGTTGGGAATTGTTCCTGAACCAAGGCCAGTGTTTCCAATGAGTAGAGTTGATCCACAACAACGTGTGCGTGACACATCCATTCCAGCAAATCAAGCACACTCTCGGCTCTGCTTTGTTCGGCTAGAGATTGCTCTCGTAGATAATTCAGGATGGCGTCACGAGTTGCACGGCCACTGTTCAGGCGTGTGAGTACGCGTTTAAAGTAGGGGATGAGTGCGAGAAGGCGTTCCGCACTTTGGTCTTCACCCAGTTTTGAAGCCACATAGTCTTCCGCGTCATCGGTCGGATGCTCACTCAATTGCAATACAAGGTCTTGATTGAGGTCAACGCCATAGTGTGACTCAAGGAGTTCCTTACCCAATGCGTGGATAGAGATGGCGGTGGGGCTTTGTGCACTCTTTGTAGAGTCGACCAGTCTCAGCAGCAGTGAGAGTGGAAGATCTGCAGTCGATCGCAGTCGTTCGGCGATTCGATTTTGTACATCAAAGGCACCCGTTTCCAAAAGAGGCAGAAGAGCAATGAGTTCATTGCCTGGGATATCCCGGTTTTGCAACAGGGCGAGTCCCCATTCTCGAATGTCATCGTGGTTGTGTAAGCCAAGCTTGACCAAGCGGTCAACAGACAGACTAGTGGTGTCGAAGAACGAAGCGTTTTCCAGCCAAGCCAGTGCAAAGGTGTGTCCTTCAGCCTGACTTCCATTGACCAGCGTCCAAATCCATTGTGCGGAAATGGTGCCATGGGTATCGCTCATGTGTTCGTTGACAAAGCTGTATATGTCTGCAGACATGCCTTGATACTTCGGTCGCCGTGACAGTGCTCGAAGCAGATTTTTATAGACATCGGCATGTGTAGAAGTGTCCTTGCCAACAATATCTTCGAGCTGTGTACGAGCAAAACTGCGAACGCGTTCAAGTGATGCATGCTTCATCCCGTCCATCCAAACGTTCAGCAATAATGAATGGTGTTCTGCCGATAAACCGCCGACAATGAGTTTCATGTGCTCAATCCAAAGACTTAGACTGGCTTCATCAACCTTGTCCAACAAGTATCCAGCATAATCAGCCACAGCAGCAGAGGACATAGAGACCAAAGATTCTGTAAGCTTCAGTGCAAAGCGTCCAACTTTCTGATGCAACGCGACACTTTGCCAGTCAGCAACGTTCAGCAGCTCTTCACTAGAGATACCGCGTACGCGATCCTCAATCTTGTTTTCCAAATCGGTATTGAAGATTGCATAGACGGAATAGATGCCGAGTGCCGGAGCTGTGAACTCATTGAGAACAGTTGCTGTTGCGCTGAGAGGCGATTCGCGAATGGTGATCAAATCACCGGCCATTAAGACTGGGTTGTTAGGGGCATCTGCAGCTGCTCCAGGGTTGTATCCAAAAATTCTCCGATCAATTTCTCCTTCTCTGGTGAAGCGAATAAACTCAACTTTCCCTCTCAACAGCTTGGCGCCACCAGCGAGGGCGATGGCTTGATTGAGTACCGAGCCCTGGGGCACCACGACACCACCAGGTTGTTTCACACGTCCGCTTACGAACACGTTCATGAATTGGGGGCTCAGGTTGGTTTGCCCAGCCTTAAGGAGCTGTTCTCTCATCACCACGTTGCTTTTGCTCACACTCACCACGTCGCCATCAAACAGGCGAATGTTCTGAGACTCGTTGCCTTCGGTGATCAGGGAAAGGAAATTGAGGTTGGTGCGAATCCTTCCTCCACCAAGGCCAAGGGCCTGTTTACGAGTCACCTGAACTTTGGACAGGTTGGAATAGGGGGTGATGCCTTGGGCGGTGCGAATGGCGTCAAAAACTGTCGGAAACAGGGTGGCACTGCTGCTCCCGCCTGCTGCGGAGGATCGCTTGGAGGTAACCCCTATTCCAAGAGCCAAACTTCCTTGTTGAATCTCCGAGCTATTAGAAGAAGTAATATCTAAAGGAAAAAGGCGCGGTAAGCCCTCTGAGAGCTCATAAAGAAAATGTGGCTCACGCTTCGTTTGAATGTTGCCTTTCCCTATAACCAGCTCTGTTTTGAAATAATTCAATTTCGCCCATATTATAGTTTATGGCTTATTCGTTTTTT
>CALDQI010000911.1:0-2748 GCA_937911635.1 uncultured Pseudomonadota bacterium
GACTGGCAAACCAGTTCCGCTGTCCCAAAGAGTTTGCAAACGCTCGATAATTACTTCCAGATGCCAAGATACCTACACAATCAAGTCCTGCTGACTCTGTGAGTATATTGTCTACCATGTCTGCTGTGTCTATCAGGCCATTGGGCTCAATCACCTCTGAACTTTGAACTTCTTCGTTGATGAGTAGATGTGGATCTTCCGGAAGATGTGGTAAGAGTGCCCTCAAATCTTCCAATTGAACCTTAATCTGTGCTTTGTCGGCTTCTAGATCACCCACGAGTCCTATCGTGACAGCAGATTGACGTTGCCCTTGAATCAGACGAACCTGCAAATTGGCTTGAGAAACCGATCCTGGTTGACGGATTTTCCCATGATTGATTCGAACAAAGTCCGAGTCTTCAGCCGTTAAGAAGGACGTGCAAACTTCATCACCTTTCATTTGAGAAGTCAGAAAATCTGCCAAATCATTAAAGTGCTGTTGCATTAGGCACCTCCGAACACGTCAATGTTGCCAAACAAACAGGCGGGAGACGCGTGCCCCACCCGAATGACTTGGTTTGGTTCTCCTTTTCCACAATAGGGTGTCCCTAAGACTTCCAGACTATCTCTATTGCCTACACCTTTGAGCGAACGCCAAAAGGTAGCCGATATACCTCGATAGTTTGGATTTTTGACTATCCCTTTGCGTTCACCATTTTCAATCACCTCTCCCATCTCACAACCAAACTGAAACTTATTGCGCGAATCGTCAATTGACCAAGAGGTATTGGTGTGCATCAACACCCCATTCTCAACGGAGGCTACCAATTCTTCTAGACTTTGAGTACCCGGCTCAATGTTGAGATTTGCCATCCGGTCCATCGGTGGACGATTCCAAGAGCAGGCACGGGAGTTGGCAACACCAGCCATACTGGCACGATGCTGAGAGATTGCAGCACCGAGAGGTTTCTCCAACATTCCGTTGCGAATCAAAAATGTTTTCTCCGCAGGGGTTCCGTTGGCATCAAATGCATAGGAGGCAAATTCTTCTGGAACTGCTGGATCGAAAGTAACATTTAACAGATCGGAGCCATATCGATAACTGCCAAACATATCTTGCGTTACGAATGAAGTCCCAGCGTAGTTTCGCTCATCCCCTAATATCCTATCCAGTTCAAGCGGATGGCCAATAGACTCATGAATCTGAAGCATCATTTGATCGGGCATAAGAATCAAATCCATGTTCCCATTTGGACAGTCCGGCGCTTCCAACAATTGGATCGCCTCTGAAGAAACACGCGGTGCTGCATCTTTGTAATCAATGCGGTCAAAGAGTTCCCAACCGGTTTGCTGAGAGATGCCTCTGGACCCAAAAGAGCGTTTCTGAGTTTGACCGTCGTGATGGGCAACCGCCATCATATCCGGTGCCAACATTTCCCACGACTGATGAATTTCGCCGCCAGCATTGGTCAGATATATGGATTCGGTACGCACGCTCATCAACGATGCCGACCAATCAATGATCCGCTCATCAATCGGTAGTTGACCATCGATATTCTTGAGTAAGTCCAACTTCTCTCCAAAGGATACATCAGACCATTTACGCTGCACAGTCGAGGTATAGGTCCCTTTACTGTGAGGAAGATCAAGTGTACTCGGATCAAACACCATCTTGCCTTGACTACATGCAGCCCAATCCATGGCTTTTGCAAATGCTCGGCGAATACCGTGCTCGGACAAGTCTGCAGTGGCGGCATACCCCATTCCACCATTGGCGAAGACCGTCACCATAACACCACGATCAATCGTCTTATCAATGGGTTCTAAAACCCCCCTGCGCATTCCAATCACTTCGGTCGTTTCTTCCACATACCTCAAACTGGCAAAGGTCGCCTTCGCTGGACAGGTGGCTTTAAATTTTTGTTGCAGCTGATGCGTCATACACACTCCAAAAAGAGAACACTCTGGCGAGGCTATATCGTACAATCATATATCTGTCGAGTTATAGGAGTCTCTTCACAATTACATGCACACCGCAATATTTACCTTCTCACGGTCCAAACATCTACCAAGTTAAAGTCAAATCCAATTCGCATCACCCCCGTTAACGCACCAATCGTTCGATGATCAGTGTCCAAAACCAAATGCAGAACTGAACTTGGCAGCCAATCCTGCATATCGGTTAGTCGATTTGGAGATACTTCCGACCAGATATCAGCATCGTGTTCGTCAAAGGTGTCCGCATGATGCTCACTGATGTAGGCGAAGTTCTGAACCTCATCAAAATACAGATACACAACGTGAATACATGGCTCATCATCTCGCAAATAGAGTGAGAGTACATCACTTCCGCAGATGGGACAATACAGAGAATATCGATTTACAGTTGTTTGAACGATGGCACGCATATACACTCACACAATCAGAATTACTACTGTGTAGTACGTACGTTCCATCCAAAATCGGATGGAGAGACATTATTGAATAGGAAGACTCTCTATTGTAACCTGTCCCTGTTGATCTTTGGTAAGATGAACCAAACCGCCATCGAGCGGAAAAACTCCATTAACCAAAAAGCTCGTCTCGCTGGTTTCCACCCAATAAATTCCATTGCTCGGTTGCTGTATCCAGCCAAGCTTGGAGGCAGAGGGTGTGACCGGTGCTCTGTCTAGAAGGCTTGCTGGAACAGACACATCTGGAGATTCAAAGATCCCTGTCTGACCGATATCCGTATAAGTACCCGTTTCTGCAAAGGTCATATGCTCCTTG
>CALDQI010000912.1:0-6525 GCA_937911635.1 uncultured Pseudomonadota bacterium
TTTCTTTGATTCCGACTTCCAATGGTTTGTCCCTAGTAGGTACCTTTTGACAACAGTGTTCAACGTACTTGACCCGTCTTCATTTCTTTGCAATCTGACAATAGTTGTTTCAGCCATCGTTTTTTCAGTAAGGACGAAATGGTTCTGTTCTATAGGGTATTGCCATGGTAGAGTAACAATCGATGTGTACTCTAAATTCAGATTGTGGTAAATTCAAACGACAATAGGGTTCATAATTTTACGATTTTCTAATGAGAAACCTTTTAGGAGAACAGATGATTCCATTATTTACTTCGTTAATGCTGTCGATTGCTACGGCATCGGAAAATCCTGATGAGCTGAATGGTCAAGCGCAAGCGAAGGCTATGATGCCGCTGATCTATTCGGGGGTTGGTACTTTAGCAATCACAACTGGAATTGCCTCCCAACAATCTGGGTTTCTTGGAGGTGTGACCACACTGGCAGTAGGCATTATTGCTGCTACGGGAGCGACTGGACTCGGGGTTGGTCTAGGAATGAGTGGCAACAGACGAATGATTGCTGATTTAGAATCCAACGGTATTGATGTTGAAACACAGTATTTTCGATATGCCAAGTGGAGTCGCAATTTGATGGCGGGAAGTTTGGTCGCTGCAATCGGAGCAAGTGAATATGCTGGTATAGATGAATTATTTATGCTCCCACCATTATTTGCCATTCCGATGGTGGTGTATACAGAAAAGCAACGCCGAGTGACCCTATCTACCTACGAATCGGTTTCACATTCAGGTGACCAGAGTGACGACAGGTCTGTTCAAGTTTCTTTGATTCCGACTTCCAATGGTTTGTCCCTAGTAGGTACCTTTTGACAACACGGTACAACGTATTAGACCTTTCTTCATCTGATTTCACATCTGGATTCCATCCGGTAATCGCAGTTTCAGTCGTTCTGTATCTATCGATAAAACAGTCCCAATCCATCATTTAATTGGGTTGGATAAAGATTAGATTCAAATGGAAGTGCCATGTGTAACAGAACCATACAAAAGTCTTCAAAACGTGCAGCGCGTCGTCACCATAAACAGAGAATGATTCAACGGGCTAAGAGGTCACTTATCCTTCGTCGATTCTCTAGTGATGAACGAGTGTGTTTTGCACGTCGGTTTGCAGATCATCTTAAAGTCTGTAGTTGTGAGTATAGTTGCGGAAATATTAGGCACAACGGGTGGTCGAGCAACAAGACGCGGTTGACTACGCAAGAGCATAAAAGCGATATTGCCTTTACTGAACAACTATTGGAACTGGACGACAGACTATGATTTGGGACAACTTAGTACAACAGGGCACTCTTTGACCACCAGAGGATACTAATGTTCTGAACAGACCTGTATACAATCACACAATGATGGATCAATCCATGAACAGATTAACCCAATGTGTGTACGTGATCTTCCAATGGGGTTCGCTCGGGAGCACTTGGAATAACTTCTGGAACGCCAACCCATATAAATCCGATGATCTCTTCACTTTGTGAATCGATGTTCAATGTTTCATAGGTGCGAGCATGAGTGGTGATACCGCCGGTTGACCACTTGGATGCATATCCATCTCCATGAATCGATAGGGCCATATTTTGAATGGCACACGATGCAGCCGCGTAGTTTTCACGAGCCGTAAAGTCATTGTCGCAATGGATAAGAGTGACCACAATCAGCTCGGCGGGATTCTTGACCTTCTGAATCATCTTTTGTTGCATTTTCTCAGGGAGTTCAGGTCCACCTTTTCTTTTCAACTCGATGGCTAAGTCAAAGACCTCTCCTCGGGTCTTGGGACCGCAGCGGTAAAATCTCCAAGGCCAAGTGTACCGATGGCACGGTGCCATATGAGCGGCCTCCAATGACCGTTCAATTACACCTTCAGCCAACGCTTTATCTTTCCACAAGTGTACCGTACGTCTGGTTAACATTGCTTCGTGTACATTCATATTATCCCCCCCGAGATTGTACTAGTAAACGTCTTTCTGATACCGCCCACTTTCTTCTAGTTTCTTAATTAAATCTGTCTCACCAAACTGCTGACCGATCTGCTGTATTGTATCGTCGACATCTTTCGCCATTTTAAGGGCATCACCACAAACGTAGACACTGGCACCATTGGAGATCCATTCCCAGAATCGTTCCTTCTGTTCTAGGAGTTTGTGCTGGACGTAGACTTTTGAGTCTTGATCTCGAGACCAAGCGAGATCCAAGTGGTTTAACTGACCATTTTGGCGGTATGCTTCCAGTTCTTCTCCATACAGATAATCAAAGGCTTCATGCTGATGTCCAAACAACAACCAAACGTCACCTGTGAAGTCACCAGCAGCCTTCTCTTGAAGGAAGGCTCTGAATGGAGCGATTCCGGTACCGGGACCAATCAAAATCACAGGAGAGTTGTCAGCAGGTAGTTTAAAGTTTCCGTTGGGGTGAAGGTACAGTGGGATCTTACCAGCGTCATTGGCTTCTAGCCTGTCCGCAAACCACGTTGATGCTACACCTTCAACTGCACGTTCGTTTTGCTCGTATCGTACTGTTTCGATTGTAAAATGGACCTCATCACCCACCGATTTTTGACAAGACGCAATCGAGTACAAACGCGGCTGGATTCTCTTGAGTGCTGAAGCAAAATCCTGAGCAGAACGAATGGTTTTGCTTTTAAACCAAGATTTTTCACTCGCAGCACGGAGCGCATCGATAACGTGGTTCTGTTCCATGAACTCAGTCATAGCCGAGTGCCCAGCCTGAATAATCTTCTTGATTTTCTTTGAGGACCCTCCCAGTAGATTCATTAGATCCACTGAGACTCTCTGGAGGCACACTTTATCCATGAGAAGGTCAGAAAGCAGATATTGCTCATTCTTCCACGTCACAGATTCATTTCCACTGAGTCCAGCTGCTTTCAGGACCTCTTTAACCTCTGCGATATTGTTGGCTGGGTAGACTCCAATACAATCACCAGTTTGATACTCTATGCCAGAACCTGCGAGAGAGACCTCATAATGCATGGTTTCTTTGGCTGAACCTGGTTTAGACAGTTTTTTCTTTACCAACAGAGTTCCCATAAAAGGATTGTCTCGGTTGAACCCTTTTGGTTCTACAGGCTCAGCGTCTTTTACAGTGCTGTTGCTTGCTGTCTCAGCGGGCTTCCCACCTCCTAGGATCTGTAAAACTGTAGAGCGTTCTGTATCTAGGTAGTTTAGTACCGAATCCTTGAATTGAGCGAACGGCACCTCGAAAGAAAAGTCACAATCTACCCGTTCCATCACTCGATTGGCTCCGCACTTCTCGAGATACATATCAAAGTCTTTCCCGCATTGACAGAAGTATCGGTACGCAGAGTCACCCAGTGCACAAACGGCAAAGTGTACAGAGGACAAATCAGGAGCATCATGCTTTAAAAACTCCATTAAATGTTCTGCATTTTCGGGGGGGTCACCATTACCATGTGTACTAGAAACAATCAAAACAAACTGCAGTTCAGCGATATCTTCGGCTTCGAAGTCATCGAGGTCGATTGCCTCACTGGTCCAACCAGCATCGACGATTGCATCAGCTAGTTCCTCTGCACAGTCTTGAGCATTTCCTGTTTCGGTTCCATAGAGAATTGGTATTTGTACGGACATGTTTCACCTTAACGATAACGATTATCAATAACGTAACACGAATAACAATCTGAACAGGCATATTGGATAAAGATTTAAACAATATAATGGCATAGATATTTCGTTAAACTTCCGTACTGTTAACCGCCTGTTTTCCCTGTATTACATCCATGCACATTTGCCTTTGTTCTAGATGTATTGGTTTCAAAGGGAGCATCTATGATGTGCACTCAGTGTCATGCAACGTGATTTGACTTGAGTGCTGAATGATGGAGATCGAAAGAGATATAGATGGACTGCCGGATGCGAAATATTGCATCTCGATACTGTTTGTATAGAAGAGTGAGTCAGTATGTGAAAGTGTTACCGTTCATTCAAGATTTCAAGTTGGGGAGCACCTGTATTTAATGTATTGTGCACTTAAGTATGGTCCCCTGGAGATACTGGATATGCGAACAGAGTTGATTAGAGTAGATTGGGACCACATCTTATACGATTATGGGAAAGACAGACTCTTACTTACAGTTTCGTGTGGCAGGTCTGGAGTATTTTCAGTCAATCTGTTTTTGACTCCAAGTGAACGGAAGAAGTATCATGCTGAAGGCGCTGATTACATCAGTCTTTTGGCATCCAGAGTCCGATTTAGTCCGAGTAAATACAATAAGCGTCATGCAGTCGCGGAAAAGAAAATGAGTCAATTGTGAGATTGATCTGGATTCGTATACGTATAGTCGCAGACAACAACGGTTTATTCGCTTGATATTTCTCCAAAGTTTGTGATACTTGAGTGTGCTAATCACGGAGAAACGATGCGAGTATTCATTTTATTTGGTTTAACAGTCGGGTGTAGAACGGAAGATTCTGAAAAGGATCCAGTCGTTGAAGAAGGGACGCTCATTATTGATGCGGACAATGACGGATATTCCAACGAAGAGGACTGTGATGATACCGATGCCTCGATTTATCCGGGTGCGGATGAAATCTGTGATGGAATTGACAATGACTGTGATGGAGAGAGTGACAATGGAGTCTTGTCTATCTTTTACGTCGATAGTGATGATGATGGTTTTGGAAGTCCAGAGATTACCACGGAGGCTTGTACAGCCCCTGATGGGTATGTTGCCAATGGTTCAGATTGTGATGATACCCAATCATCAGCCTTTCCGGGAGCAGACGAGATTTGCGACGGGATAGACAATGACTGCAACGATGAGATTGACGAAGACCTTGAAGGGGAGTTCTTTGTCGATTCAGACGGTGATGGCTTCGGTGATTCTGATCAAATGATTGAAGGATGTCAGGTAGAGATTGGTCTATCGACCATCGGTGGTGACTGTGACGATACCAACCCAGCAATTTCACCGATTGCCAATGAGATCTGTGATGAGATTGACAACGATTGCAATGACGAGATTGATGAGGGGGTCAAGTTAACATTTTATGCTGATGCTGATGCCGACGGGTATGGGGATCTAGACAGTCCTATCGAAGCGTGTGAGCAACCGAGCAATGCTGTATCAAATGCCGACGATTGCGACGATATAAGTTCAGAAGTGAACCCCGATGCCACAGAAGTCTGCAATGATGTGGATGATGATTGTGATGGTGTAATCGATGAGGATGGAGCACTCGGAAGTCCCATTTGGTATACGGACAGCGACAGTGATGGCTTCGGTGATATCAATACGCCGATCGCGTCTTGTGAACAACCCTCCAATGCTGTGAGCAATTCAGACGACTGTGATGACAACAATGCGGTATACAATCCGAGTGCTACTGAAGCCTGTAATGGTGTGGATGATGATTGTGATGGTGTAATCGATGAAGATGGGGCACTAGGCGCAATCGTTTATTATGCTGATGGTGATGGAGATGGGCAGGGAGACTCTGCACAAACCCTTGAGAGTTGCAGCCTGACCGCTCCAAGTGGCTATAGTGATACCGCTACAGACTGTGATGACAACAACAGCAGTGTGTTCCTTGGTGCCTCGGAGATGTGCAACAGTATCGATGATGACTGTGACGGTGGTATAGATGTCAATGCCGTCGATGAGTTGACCTACTATATCGATTCAGATAGTGACGGGTTTGGTGCGGACTCGAGTCAAGGTTCGGCTTGTAGCTTGCCACCGAATGCTGTCTTACTTGGTGGTGATTGTGATGATGGTGAAGTGACTGTCTCGCCGGTGGGAATTGAGGTCTGTGATGGGTTGGACAATGACTGTGATGGAAGTGTAGATGATTCTGCTGTTGATGCGCAAACGTGGTATGTGGATGTCGATGGAGACGGTTTTGGGGAGTCCTCAAGTTCAATAGAGTCCTGTTCTCAAACACAAGGGTACGCGGACAATAGCGATGACTGTGATGATGGCGATGTCAATATTTACCCGGGTGCCAGTGAGCAGGAGAATAATCTGGATGACAATTGTGACGGTACAATTGATGAGGGCACACCCGCCTTTGATAGCGATGGTGACGGGTATTCACCGTTGGACGGGGACTGTGATGATGGAGATGCGTCCTTGAACCTCGATGATAGTGATGGAGATGACTTTACCACGTGTGATGGCGACTGTGATGATGGCGACGGCGCATTAAACTTGTCCGATAGTGATGGCGATGGCTTTACCACGTGTGATGGTGATTGTGATGATACAGACGCTTCATTCAATCTAGATGATGCTGATGGTGACGGCTTCACAGCTTGTGACGGTGATTGTGATGATGACGACAGTGTACTCAATCTAGATGATGGTGATGGTGACGGCTTTACCACGTGTGATGGCGACTGTGATGATGGCGACGGCGCATTAAACCTTGATGATAGTGATGGCGATGGCTTTACGACGTGTGATGGCGATTGTGATGATGGTGATGGTACCTATCCTTGGCAGATGCGGATGGTG
>CALDQI010000913.1:0-3277 GCA_937911635.1 uncultured Pseudomonadota bacterium
CTGGGTTCTATTGCCGTCTTCTTCTGTCGCCGCTCTTCAAGAGAACATGGCCGAACATCGATCACACCAGTTTGGATTTTTCTTTGGACTCTATCTTCTGACTGCAGGCTGGAAATTTTACAACCATCGGCTCCTTAAAGGATGTCTTACTGTACTAATTCTTGGGCTATGCTACCAAACCCGTGAGCGGAATCAAATTTGGACCAGTGAAGTGCGACTTTGGCAAGAGGCCACTCTGGTCAATTCAGAATCTCCGAAAGCTTGGTACGGACTCGGAGACGCCCATCGATTTGCAAAGCAGTTTAATCCAGCCCTAGCCGCATTCGCCCAGTGCACCCGTCTAGATCCTATGGAGATGGACTGCTGGAACAATCTTGGCATTGTATACGCTGAGATGTCCAACGTTGAGAAAGCCCGTGAAACGTGGATGCAGGCTCTTGAACACAACTCTGCATACTGCAAAGCCCACACGAACTTGGGATTTCTCTCCTACAGACAAGAGGACTGGGATGATGCTCTGGTTGAGTTTCGATCTGCGCTCGTCTATTGTCCAACCAATGTGATTGCCCATTATGGTTTGGGTTTGGTGTACTATGGTCCTAGACTGGATGTGCAAAAGGCCATTCACCACTTTGACAAGGTGTTGGTGATCGATCCAACCTTCGACTATGCCTCAGATGCTCGGAAGAAACTACTCGACTTAACTTGGTAAGCACTTGTCGTTTACTTCGCACTCGCCATCTCTCTATGACGGTCCTCCGCTAGCAATGCTTGCCAAACGCCTTTTCCCAACTCGAGTACATATCCGGACTTGACGATGTCTCTTCCAAGCCGAAACAATGGTCTCGGTCTTAGATAGAAGTATCGCCACGCATCGCTCATCGCTTTGCCCAAGGTTTCTTCGTCCAATGAGGTCAATGTCTTTCGCTGTACATCCGCATCTAAGAAATTGGTCACCGACGCAGACGAATCAAACTGCATCGACAACGATGTACCCGGCATGGCTGACAAGGAGGAAAACTGCACATAATCGGCACCAATATCTCGCACAAATCGAATCGAACGCCAAACATCATCCAACGTCTCACCTGGCACACCCAAAATCATATAGGCTAGAGAATAGACACCAACCTCTTTCATCAGCCTAAATGTCTCGATGGTCTCTTCTACTTTGATGTCTTTGCGCAACAAAGCCAACGAATCTGGGTTCCCGCTTTCGACTCCAAATGCGATCATTCTACAGCCTGCATTTTTCATTGCCTGAAGCATTTCGAGATCTAAATTGTCTACCCGACCTTCGCACTTCCAAGCGATATTTAGTCCACGGCGGACAATCTCCGCACAGATGTCCATGACGCGCTTTCGATGAAGGGTAAAATTGTCGTCGTACATGTTGATGAATTGAATCCCAAACTCTTGCTGCATCGACTCCATCTCATCCACGACTTCCTCCGCACTCCGAGCTCGCCATGTGGATCCACTGACGGATTTGTCGCAAAAGGAACACCGGAAGGGACACCCTCTGGATGTTATCATGGTACCGACGTTTCGTTGTCCAGCCAAAGGGTATCGATACCGACGATTGTCAAGAAGGTGCCTAGCAGGTAGGCCAATACTGGATATCTTTGGTACCCTGGCCTCTTCAAACGACATATTCGGTACCAAGACACCGGAAGGGGGCTGCCCACCAGCTTTAAACCATTGAAGAAGTTCGACGACGATCTCCTCGCCCTCCCCTACAACACCGGCATCAAGCTCTGGATTGTCCTCAAATATCTGATGTTTGACAGCCGTTGGATGTGGTCCCCCCACAATGAGCCACTTGGTGAACGGTCTAGCCATTTTAGAAGCCCGGCAGATGACATCCCACATCGGAGTCATGGCAGAGAAGCCAATTACATCCACGGTGACTTCTTCGAGTCTGCGCTGCAATTTTGTCCACGTCCAACGCTCGATGTACGCATCCCAAATCTCCACGTCGTGTCCAGCCTGCTCCAAGGATGCCGCAATATACGTCAGTCCCAACGGAGGAACCGTGAGAGACTGTTCCAAGGGATGTCGTCTAGGAGGGCGAATTAACAGCACGTTCACACTTCCACCTCTGTATTCAAGCACCATCCTTCAGCACGCAACCACTCGGCATCCTCCATGTGAATGACATTGGGATCTATTCTAAGGACGATTCGCTTATCGGTTTGACGTTCAAACCACTTCAATACATCCTGTTGTATTCGCTGCACTCCAAACGCATGCCACAACGGATCAATACACAGTGCTTCTATTGGCAATGCATCAAATAAACACAACGAAGACGGTTCCAATGGAACCCACATCATCGCTGATCGACGCCCCATACATAACCATCTGGCAAACTCCAAACTCGATTCTACATCCAATGCCTGCTGACCATCCACTTCAATCAAACACCCTGCAAAAATCGAACGTTTTGCATCCACCATCTCTGCGCGTGAAACAAGCCCCTGTAGAGTCGACTCTACAATTTCAATCTGCACGTTCTCTGCCGTACCTCGCCACTGCGATAACGTGGTTATCAATACTGGACCATCGTCGGGACGTATCCAGAACATATTTGGAGAAGGATTTATCATATCAATTATGTAGCACTCATGAACCTTGTATCAAAATAATTCATGCATTCATTTGGAAAACTGGAATAGCATGTGTTATATCAGTTGTTGCTAACCTACAAACCAATAGATTTTGGAGAAAATCATGAAAAAATTAACTCTTTTGGCTGCATTGTTCGCAGCTGGCTGTGTCGACATCAAAGAAGACACTGGTACTACAACTACTGACACTTCTGACACTGGAGAAGTTGTTGCTGCAGATCCTTCTTTTTCAGTGAGCTGGGGTGACAGCGCTGTATCTTTGAGCGTCGCTGATGCTGGTGCAGGTGCCTCTTACTACTGGGGTATCACCGAGAACGGTGCTACTGGTGGTTGGACTGCTGAAGACTGCTTCATGGGCTACGACTTGGAAGACGGAACCAACTTGACTTACTGTCACCCAGCTTCTGCTACTGGTGCTGAGCTTGCTTATGGCGCTGGTGCTTTTGACGTTGTTGAAGGTTCTACTACTTTGTTCCCAGACAACTCTTACTCAACTGCAGTCACCTACATCGTTGACGATCGTTCTTCTGCAGACGCTCCTTGCTGGACTTGGGGCTTCGACACAACTTATTATGGTGGTTACGAGAAGTCTTGTACCGCAATGTAATTTGAAGGTGAATTTGAGCGTCTAGACGCTGGAATTGAAA
>CALDQI010000914.1:0-6391 GCA_937911635.1 uncultured Pseudomonadota bacterium
AGCAAGTGGTGGAGCCACCAACAGTGGAGCAACGTGGCAACTGGACAGCAACACTGTCAGTGGTGCGGAAACGATCACCTGTACCGCAACGGTCACCGACAACAATCAGGCTACCGCAACATCGAACGTCAGCATCACCTTGGACAACTCAGTGCCAACTGTAGATTCGATCTCCATCACACCGAATACAGGCGTGGTCACCGGAACCTCACTGACCTGTACGGCAACCATCAGTGATACCGAAGATGGCAGCCTCAACCCAGCCTACGCATGGACGGTGAATGGCTCAACCGTCTCCAATGTTGCCACCTACACAGTGAACAGTACGGATACCAATGTGGGCGACGCTGTCCTGTGTACCGTGAGTGCAACCGATTCAGACAACAATCCCGTCAGTGGAAATACCAGTGTAACCGTCGATAATACTCTTCCAACCGTCGACAATGTATCGATCACCAGCAGTGACAATGCCGACTACAACACCTCGACCTACACCTGTGCGGCAACGGTGACAGACATCGACGACAACAGCAGCACCACCTACACTTGGTCAGTGGACGGAACCGGAATCGGTAACGGAATCAACACCCTCGATGCAGCCACCGAAGCGCTATTGCCCGGCGATGTTGTGCTGTGTACCGTAGACGTGACAGATGGCGACGATGGAAGCCTCAGTTCCCAAAACAGCACTGTGACCCTTGCGAATAGAGCACCGAGCACACCCACCGTCGTTGTGACGTGGTCGGGCAGTGGAAACAGTCCAGTGGCAGGGGACAGTCTCACTTGTACCGCCAGTGCTTCGACCGATTCCGATGGCCAAAGTGTATCGTACACCTACAGTTGGTTGACCAGTGCCAGCAGTGGACCGAGCACAGGGCAAACGGTGGGTGGATCCTTTATCGCAGGTGGGGATACGTGGACCTGTTCCGCAGTGGCAACTGATGGAACGGCGAGTTCCAGTACAGGCACCGACAGTGTGACGATCGCATCCGGCTGTGGATTGACAAACTGCGACACCAACCTTGATTTGGGGGGTGGTCAGAGTATCGACATGGTGCTGATTCCAAACGGTACCCTCACAATGGGTTCACCAACCAATGAAGTTGGTCGTTATTCAGATGAGGTACAACATCAAGTCACCCTTACAAATGACTATTATGTAATGACCACCGAAGTGACGCAGGGGATGTTTGCTGCATTGATGGGTTACAATGCGCATGATGGACAAACGACCTCAAATTCTAGCGGTTCATTTGGAATCGGAAACGATTATCCAGCCTATTACGTGAGTTGGCACATGGCAGCAGACTTTGCCAACACAGTTACCCAGAGACACAACACCCTAAACGGGAGCAATCTCCAAGAGTGTTATTCGTGTTCTGGTTCGGGAACCGGTGTCACCTGTACAGTTTCCGTAGATCCATATCAGTGCAACGGGTACCGAATGTTGACGGAAGCCGAGTGGGAATACGCAGCACGTGCTGGCACCACATCCGCATTCTGGACTTCAAATGGGAGTGGGAACTTACCGATTGGGTATTCATCGACAACGACTACTTTGACGGATGGTTCAGATCTTTCTTTGTACGGTTGGTATACTGTTAACAACAGTACAAACGGATTCTCCTATGGTTCCAAAGAGGTTGCTACACGAGATCCCAATGACTATGGTCTCTACGATATGTCAGGAAATCTCTGGGAATGGACCCAAGATTGGTACGGGACATACTCTACGGGTTCCGTCACAAACCCGACGGGAATCTCCAGTGCTTCCTCCCGAGTTTTCCGGGGTGGCTTCTGGAGCTACGCCCCGGGGTACATTCGCGCGTCGTACCGCAACGGCAACGTCCCGGCGTACCAGTACTACAGCATAGGGTTCCGTCTTGCTATTACCCCCTAGATATTTAACCCCTTATCCCCATTCCCTAAGAAAACCCCTATGGATTTGGGTCGGAACGGGACGAGAACACCCCTGTGTTCCAGAACCGAGCAGACACAAACCGAAGGGCGATTGTGTGTAATGCACCGAAAATATACTTTGTGTCGCCCGTAAGGGCGACGCTCATAGAAGATGTGTCTTCGGAGTGCATCCAGCCAACTCCATCGAATCCCTTTGAATCTATCGCCATTCACCTCCTTGAAACTGGGAGGCTGGAACACAAACAATCATTACAGACAATGGCGGTGATGAGTCCTAAACGGCTCGAATGACCAACAAACAAAAACCAGTTCGCCCATTAAGGCGACAAGTGCCAAAGGAGTGTACGATGACGCTTGTGAAAGGGGAGGTCACACCTTGTTCTACAAGCGTATCTTGTATGGATTGTTGTTGGCTTTTGGAGCCTTTTTGGCTTCCACTGCGACCTTTTCCTTGAACTCTTTGAAGGTTTCATTGGAAGATTCATACTGCAATGCAAATCCAACTTGCAAGAGGGCACTGTGGAAGTCTTTATTTTCGAACGCCTCCAGAGCGAGCAGCCAGTACTTTTTACCATTTTCTGTCATTGCTGCATTGCTGATGTCGTTGTTGTTTTGGTCTTGTACTTGAGCGAGTTTGGTATCTTCAATACGGAGTTGTCCATTGCCGACCAGCACATCGTATTGGAGGCGAGAGGAGATGCTGTTCAATGTCTCGAAAGCCTCTGTAAAGGACAGCATAAGGTAATTACCTTGTTCCGTGACTTCTTCAGATGGGGCGCTTAGATGAGATGGATTAAATCGATCTGTCATCGATTTGTATGCTACAGGGATGTCACTTTGAACGCAATCGAGTGACAAACAAAACATCTCGTAATAGTTCAGTTCATCGATGAATCCAAAGAGAGTTTGAATCTCAGTTGTGATATCTTGGTCTGTTCTTTGAGTGTCGCTCATGTTGGAATCCTCAAGGTGTATGCGGTTTCTATTTACAGCGGATACGGGTACCCGACAAACTACATCGAATTGTACCAGATTTGCTAGCGGATAGTGCACCTTGCTCATCATCTTCGGTATTGATGCGGCAGGCTGTACGTGTTTTAAAGGTCATCTTGGTCTGATTGACAAAGTCTTTGCTCTGACCATCGCCACATTTTAACGTGGCCGGTTTGTTGAATCGAATGGTGACGGAGAACTCTCCGACTCCTTCAATAGGTGGTGCAACAGACGTCTGCTCCGGCGGAGTCTGTGTTTTGGTTTGTTCCGTCTTCTGGGATGGTTTCTTCTTGGAAGATTTCTTCTTCCTTTTTGGTTTGGAAGTTTTCTTCGGTGGAGACGCTTTTGGTTTGATTTCCTCGATGGGTTCCTCTACTTCTTCTACTTCCTCTTCGCTTGGCTCGATGTCTTCAAATTCATCGTCATTGAACTGCGGTTCAATTCGTTCTACTTGAATGGCGTCATCTTCTATCGAGTCTTCACCAGACAGTAGGGCCCAAGCGCCAATTCCCATCATGAAAATCAGGAGAGCACCGATTCCAGCACCGATTAAGATGTTTTTATCTATTCCACCGGTCTCTTGTTGCACCTGGTGATGACTGGCTGCAACCATTCGATTGTGTGGTTGAGGATTTGCCCAGCTGGGTGGAGGCGTTTGTTGACCGGCTCCAATAGAGAATTGAGGTGGAGTGGGAATGGGAGGTGGAGTGGGAGTGCGGTTTGGAGGATGGCTCGAAGCAGGGGGAATACTTGGTGTTGGCTGTTCTTGAACCGGTTGTACAGAAGGTTGCCAAGGTTGCGGGCTTGGATGAGTTGCTGTCGGTTGTTCTTCAACTCTTGGCATAGCGGCCGGTCGTGGGGTCCATGTTGGTTGTGGAGGAGGTTGTACCGTCTTTTCTGGTGGGGTCCACGCAGGTGCTACCGGCGGAGGTGTTGGGTTATGAAATTGGTTGGGCGTCCAAGTAGATTGTTGCACAGGTGGAGTTGGTTCTGGCTGGGGTGAGTTTGGCGCAGGACCAGGTGGTAAGTCCAACGATACATTGTCATCGTAGGCATCGACGGAAGGAGTCGTTAACGGACGAGGGTCTACGGTTTTTACGGGTGTAGTACTCTCAGGTGTCCATTCAGTTCGTCGAACGGTATCCTCTGCGATTGGCTGATTGAACATTTCAGCAATCTTGTCTCTGGTAAAAAATCCAGTTGCGGTTCCTTCAGAGTCGGCCATCACCTCAACTGGACTAATCAATGCAGAACTTCGAAGTGCTTGAGCCATTTCAAGAGACTCGTTTTCCATCGATACTTTAAGTCCATGGCGTTCCATATGGTCTCGGATTCCCAAGGAGGTTGTTATCTGAGAAGCCTCTTTTAATATATTGGCAATATCTAAGGGGTGCGGTCGTTGGCTGGGCTCAAAGAAGAGCAATGAAATGAGGTACTCTTGCATGGTGGTGAGCCACGGTTGCTGAGCCCATTCTTGCCAGTCAATGGTCAAAAATATTTGTAGAACCGTTTGATTGTGTAGATGCTGTTCTAGTGGTAGTTCAATGTTTCGCTGTCCAGAAAACAGCTCTAGCATTACCAGACCTAGACCATAGATATCTCCCGCTAGGCTCATGGTGCCTTCTGGAGTAATGCTGTTTCTTCTAGGTCTGTCGTATCCATTGATGATCAAGGAACCATCGTTCATGACAGCAAAATTGTCTATTTTAATGTCCCCATGCACGAACTTGTTTTTCATTGCGTCATTGAGGATATCGGCTGCAAATCGAATGATTTCAACTTGAGATGCCAATGGGAGCCTAGAGCGATTGACCTCTAATTTGCGCAGTGCAAGCCCTACACCCATACCGTTGACACGTTGGATGGTACCTATGGCATCATTTTTTCGAATATAGTGGAATGTCATCGATATATACTATAACCGATTGCAGAGTCCTATGGAACTCTTACCACATACATTTATTCTATCGAATTGAATCCACGATATCATTGTGATACAGCGCATAAAGTGAATTGCCAGAGGAGGTTTCTATGTCTGTACATTTGGCGAAGGGAATGCGCGATATTTTACCCGCAGAGCTCAGAAAAAGACGGTTTATCGTTGAACGAATTCAGCGCGTATTTGAATCTTTTGGATTTGAACCATTGCAAACACCTGCTGTAGAGAGAATTGAAACGTTGATGGGTAAATATGGAGACGAAGGCAACAAACTCATCTTTCGAATATTGGCCAGAGGGAAAGCAGGAGAGCACGGACAAGCCGATTCTGCTCTGAGATATGATCTTACAGTGCCACTCGCTCGTGTCGTTGCGATGAATCCCCAGTTGCCTTTGCCGTTTAAACGCTATCAAATTCAGCCTGTCTGGCGTGCGGATAGACCTCAACGTGGTCGATTCAGAGAGTTTTATCAATGCGACGTAGATGTGGTTGGGACAAAAAATGCCCTTGCTGAGGCTGAGTGTGTTGCGATCGTACATCAAGCACTTGTGGAGTTGGGTTTTACCGCCTTTAAAATCCGATTGAACGATCGTCGTATCTTGCGAGCTATGGTTTCTAGTATTGGTGCATTGGATCGAGAAGTGGATATTTTAGTCGCCATCGATAAACTCGATAAAATCGGCGAAGATGGGGTGAGAAAGAATCTTGTAGAGCAGGGATTCTCTCCATAGCAAGTAGACCGTTTATTTGACATGTTGAATACTGGAAACATTCCAAATGTAGAAGCAGAAGTGGCGAACTTAGAGTCCATTCAGCAAATGTCGCACGCTATGGGAGTTGCCCCTGAACGAGTGGGGATTGATTACACGTTGGCTCGAGGACTGGACTATTATACCGGTCCCGTTTTTGAAACGATTCTCACCGATGACAATATTGGCTCTGTGAGTGGTGGTGGCCGTTACGATGGACTGATCGGAATGTTTGGGAAACAGCAAGTTCCTGCAGTCGGCGTCTCTCTTGGATTGGAGCGACTAATTACGATTATGGAAGAGCGAGAGATGTTGTCTGACGCAGCTGGCAAAGCCGATATTTGGATCACTGTTTTCGATGCTGAGCACCAGGTGCATTCATTGCAAATCGCGCAAGAACTTCGTACTGCCGGATATAGAACGCTTGTCTCTATGAAAACAGGTAAGCTGGGTAAACAGTTTAAGAAGGCACACAATTCCGGTGTAAGATGGGTGATTGTTTGCGGACCTGACGATATCGAGAACAACACCGTTCAATTAAAAGATTTACACAACAGCGTCCAAGAGAGTCTCTCTAGGAGCGAGTTGATCACCAAACTGCAATCGTAACCAATCGTGCATGCAATACAGCGTGTGGAGGTTTATAGAAGGCATCGGTTGAACTAGTGTGAACAGTATAATGATGTTCAAGACGTAGTGTTCATTTCAACGAGTCAGATACACTTCTGAAATGAGTAATCTGTCTAGATTGATTCGGTAAAATCGATAAGGTTTGAATTGTAAAAGGGTT
>CALDQI010000915.1:0-2084 GCA_937911635.1 uncultured Pseudomonadota bacterium
CCACAGGAACACCAGGGTCTAGTGCTTGACCATTGTAAGAGACCCCATTTTCGTAAGCGGTAAGATAGACAGCCTGTGCATGTACATCGACCTTTAAGATGCCATCATTGCTCTTTTGGTAGCCCCACGTGCCGTCTTTAAGCAAATCATAGTAATAAGATACCATGAGACCATTGATCGGTTTCCGAACCGCAAAACCACGAGTTTGAATAGAGACATCTGCTTGGCTGCCAAAGTCCATAAATAAGGTCTGAGAAGAACCTGTTTCCGGTAGTTGTGTATATTCCTGCAAAGTCGCTTCAAAAGCCGCCTCGGTGCCAATGATGAGATTGTATCCTTTGTGTAGCCATTCTTTTCTTTCCAACGGAGGAAGGGTTGTTGACAATAAGTAGATGTTTTCAGCCGGTAAATGGGACGGCAATTTTGTCAGCATCTGTTGGAAACTGGGCGTTGCGATTTCGTATCCGCGGATGATAATGATGTCGCTTCGGGAATATGAACTTCGCGGGGCGATCGTAGGCGTAATGGAATTCAACAGGCCAAGTTTGGCTTGGCGTTCAACACGTTCTGGAAAGATGCATTGGCTCAGAGGAACGGCTCTAAAACATTCGATGCTATCAGGGATTCCTTTGAAGTCAAAGGTTCCGACGCTTTCAAAAGGAATCTCCTTTTGATTCATACAGAGTCGAGTTCTGTTTGCAAACCAGCATTCTCCTGCAGGTGCCTTGGAGTTGATGCGGGCTGACAGATTGACAGCTTCACCAAAATAATCACCTCCGATCTCTTCCACATCTCCAGTGGCTAGAGAAGCACGGATGGCCAAGTGCTGGTCTCCAAGTTGTATCGTACTCTCTACGATCTCTAAACAGGCGTTGATGGCAGAGGTAGCCGAGTCGAAGATTGCCATGAATGAATCTCCGAGATTTTTGACGAGGACCCCTCCGTGTGGATCAAATATTTGTTTGGTGTGTATCTCGTGATTTTCAATCAGCTTAACCAATTCCTCTCTACTAGCCTTCGCTGTAGATAAGGTATAGTTTGCAATATCGGTAAAGACGACAGTTTTGGTGAATGTGGCCACGATGGTCTCCCACAGTTGAAAATACTCGGCATATTGGAAATAGCACTTTTAGACAGTACATGCCAAGTAAATAATACGGTGCGCGTTAGAATAGCACTGTAGCATACAGTGCATGTTTTTACCTTATGATACTGAACTTTGATCTGTTCAACTGTGAAGCTGTATTTTCATCGCAGCTGGTACACACCTCGTTTCAATGTCTTGAGAATCCATTTGGGTTGAAAGACCATTGTGGTTCGTACGCAAGTTTCAAAGGTACAAAAGCAGCTCTCAGCGATATCTTTTCGATGTTGATTGGCCAACTCACCACGCCAAATCGGCTCGAGTGAATAATTGGTGTTGCGAATATTACCCAGGACAACATCTAAAATTTCACAAGGGCGAACATCTCCCTCTTCCGAGAGAATCATGGTCAATGTACCGGCTTGACAACCAAGCATGGTCGGTTTTTTCTGATAATGTTCTTCGATAATTGATCGTTCGACTCCCGCTCGTTCTGCGAGTATCTTTTCCAACAGACCGGTAGCTTTTAGGCGTTCTTGTTGCTGTAGTAAGTCTGTAGCTCTGTGGTATTTCTTCATGTTGACAGGGGTAAAGAAGGAGGGGTCTGCTGAGGTTCTACGAATCAGCACCATGTCAAAATGTGGATTGCCGAGTTCTTGAGTCACAAAAGCATGGGTGTCATCAAAGAAGTCTTCACTTTGAGAAGAAAATGTGAAATTGAAGCGAATGCGTAGGCGTTCATTTCGATCCTGAATCGGCTTCAGTCGATTGTAGGTTTCCATCAGTTTATTAAACTGGCCTTTTCCTCGGATGGCATCGTGGTCTGACCCGACCCCATCAATCGAGAGTTGAATCTCCAAAATCAGTTCAGGACAGTTTTCAAGGGAGCGAAGAACCAAGGTTTCAATCGCATCAGGGTGTTGTCCGGCTGTGGGAATGGTAATCTGTCTAGAGCTGGAGCGATTGTGGTAGAACAGATGGACGATGTCGACAAGATCTC
>CALDQI010000916.1:0-6646 GCA_937911635.1 uncultured Pseudomonadota bacterium
TGAACATCACCATAGGCATCTCATGAATCATCGTACTTCGTAGAGAAAATATGGTAGCCATACAAAGTTAAAGGAGATGCAAATGGGAGAAATGGACCGTCGCCCCATCAAAAGTCGCAATACGAACTGGGCACGATCTTTCGCGGCATTCTTAGCAAAAGTCGGAGTCACCCCCAACACCATCTCTGTATTCAGCGTGGTCTTTTCTGGATTGGCACTGGTTTTCTTCTATCAAGCTCATGGGAGTGACAACTATATCGTCCTTTTCATACTGGCTGCGCTGTGCATTCAAATGCGACTCATCTGCAATCTGATGGATGGAATGGTTGCGGTAGAGCACAACCAAAAATCTCCTGTGGGGGACATGTACAATGATGTTCCCGATCGGTTTGCGGATCTCTTCATCATTTTGGGAGCGGGATATGCCATTCGCGACTTGCCTTTCGCAGTGGAACTTGGATGGATGGGAGCTTCGCTGGCTATTACCACAGCCTACATACGGGTCCTTGGAAAGTCTATTGGAACCGACAGCCACTTTTTGGGACCGATGGCAAAACCACACCGCATGGCACTCATCACCGTCAGTGCACTGCTTGAAATTGCTGCAATCCACTTCGATTTTGGATTCTCACCGATCTATTACTCTTTGATGATTCTCAATATTGGATGTGCCATCACTTGCTGGAGACGATTGAATACAATTGCCAAAGAGAAAATACGGATGGCTGAAGATGGATAAACTGTTCAACAATTTTTTACGCGTTTCACCCGAAGCCTCTGATGTTTTGGTTCTGGTGTTCGGACTACTGATCTTCTTTTCAACCACGTTCTTTATCTGGTCAAAGGTCAAACCTGAAGCCAATATGAAAGAACTTATAGACAGAACAAACTCATGGTGGAAGATCATCATCATCCTGGTCGTTGCTCTATTTGTCAATAAAGCGATTACCATGATTGCCCTGGCATTTCTCTCCTTTGTGGCGCTGCGTGAAATGCTCTCACGATTTGAGTTAGACGCAACCAATCGGCGCTTAATGTTTTGGTGCTACCTATCGATCCCCATTCAATACTATGCAGCTTATATTGCGTACTATCGATTCTTCATCGTATGGATACCAGTCGCACTGTTCATCATATTGCCCACTCGCCGATTGATTGCTGGACACGTCAAAGATGCTCTTCGCTCAGTGGCTATCATTCAGTGGGCACTGATGCTGACCGTGTTTTCTTTGAGCCACATTGCCTACCTCCTATCTCTAGACCTTCCCGACGACTTTACCGCTGGAAATGAGTGTCTCATTCTGTATTTGATCTTTTTGACCCAATTCAACGACGTTTTGCAATTCATTTGGGGAAAGACTTTGGGCAGACACAAGATCATTCCGGCTGTCAGTCCCAACAAAACCTGGGAAGGATTCTTGGGCGGACTTGTGAGTACAGTCGCCATGGCGTACTATCTTCGATTTTTAACGCCGTTTACCGATACTCAAGCCCTTGCGGCTGGGGGGCTGATTGCCTTCTTTGGATTCCTGGGCGACTTGAATATTTCTGCCATCAAACGAGATCTCAACATTAAAGATATGGGGAACGCGATTGCTGGGCACGGTGGATTTATGGATAGACTAGACAGTCTTTCATTTACGGGTATGGTATTTTTCCACGTTGTACACATTTGGATGGTACCGCCAGCATGAAACTCCTGCACAAAATCATCTTGTTCTTGATCTACCGAGTCTTCATGAAACCCTTCTTGAGACTGATCATTGGAGTCAGTTTCTCGGACAATGAGCCCTTTCGACAACACAAACAATTCTTGGTACTCGGCAACCACAACAGTCATCTGGATACCATGAGCATCCTCGCTTCACTTCCGTGGAGCCGTATCGGAGAAGTGCATCCTGTTGCTGCTGGAGACTACTTTGGGAAGAATCCCGTTTTGTCGTTCTTTACACGCACCTTCGTCAATGTGTTGCTGATCAATCGAAACAAAGATCCCAGCATGCCACAAAAGCCACTGGAGGTGATGGATCAATACCTCAAAGAAGGTCGATCGCTTCTTATCTTTCCTGAAGGTAGTCGAGGCGAACCAGAAAAGTTGCAAGAGTTCAAAGCCGGTGCGGCAATCCTCCTGAGTAAAAACCCTTCTATCCCCTTCATTCCAGTATTTATGAGTGGAATGGGAAAAGTATTGCCGAAAGGTGATGGGTTGGTGGTACCACAAGAGTGCTCCATCCAAATCGGATCCCCCGTTTTTACCACCGGTAGTGTAGATGAGATCACCCAAACCATTCAACAAACCATCGTCGAATTACAAGAAGGAGATTCGCCATGAGTCAAACCATGCCCATCGTTTTAAATCTAATCGCCGCATTTATTGGTGCCTTTGGTCAGTACTTTTACAAAATGGGTGGTATCAAACTCAAGACGGACCCTTGGTATACCAATTGGGAAATCGCTTTGGGAATCGTTTTATTTTGCGGGGTAATGGTGCTCTTTATTTGGAGCTTCAACATTGGTGGTCGACTGTCTGTAACCTATCCGGTATACGCTTCCACATTCATTATTGGAACCAGTTTGGGAATATTTCTGGACAAAGAGCCATGGAATCTATCCTTGATAATCGGAACGTTACTGGTGGTTTCTGGGATTATGGTCATCGCCTTCTTTGCGCCTGAAAAGGGCGTCTGACTGACCCCCGTGGATTCACCAAGCCCACATCCGCAGTAAAGTCGACGCATTTGGCTGGGAACCAATCCATGTCTCTTGATCTGCAAGAGGCTGTGAGCGACCCGTTTGACGTATCAAATCCCGCAGATCACTGGCTGTCCACACTTCACCTTGCTGTTCGAGGACCGCGGAATTGAATGCAGCAATCACAGAGACCACCTGAGGAGAAGCCCCTGATGTCCCTCCAAAATAGGCCGTATAGGCTTGTCTAGAATCATCTGGGTAGAACAAGTCGGCAAACTCGTATGTAGATGTGGTCACGATTCGATCAAACCACCCTTGTACATCCATTCTTGAACCGTAGGATGACCCGCCCGACCAACGCAGATCTCCCACGCCATAAGATCCTCCAACCATGATGGCACCAGAATCCTGAACCGTCAGGTCAAACCATCCTTCCCAGTATTCGGCATCCAAATCATGAGCGCCATTGGCACTGGGTTCAACGACAGATATATCTTCTGTCACCAGCCACTGAATCGCATCAAAGACACTTGGAATATATTCCATTGGGCAATACGCATCAAAAGCCGCCGTCTGTTGCTCTATAAGGACCACATCTCCGGCCACCAAGAAATCCAACGAAGCCACGATTGCCGCAGCGACATTGTAGTACTCTTGTTCTGGATAGGGAGAGACTACAAGCACCTCGGAACCCTTAACGGCACCGGTGACACCGTATTCATTGTCAGTCGCAATCAGCTGCCCCAAGACCGCATTGCCATGATAGTGCCATCTGTCTTGGTCCCAACCCCACGCGTGGGTAACCGGAGCATTTTGAAGGTCTTCATGAAGAGGGTCAAAGGAGTACTCTATATTGACGATTCGAATTCCTTCTCCAGTAGACCATTCTGCCGTTTGTGAGAATCCGAATCCCATCGGTGCGGCTTGATGATCCAACTGGTCTAGCCGAAAATCAGGAGTCTCAGGTGGAATATCCATTGGGGGTGCCTGTGGCACAAAGTCTCTATAGACATGCTCTATTCGAGGATCGCTCACCAATTTTACTGCGATTGTATCCAGAGCCAGTTCCTCACCTGTAATGACTGCATAGGTTCGCAAATCCTCAACATCCACGTTCTTCGACCGCAATCGGAGATATTGTTTCTCGAGCCAAGAAGCCTCTTGAACAAACAATGGTTCAATCTGCACTGATGGATCAGATATCAATTGATGCACGTCCATTGAATAGAAACCAGACTCTTCATGAAACTTCAATACCAATCGATTTGGGTCACGACCATCAATTAACTGCCAGTCTGTTCTGGGAATAGAAGCCGCATGTACAATACTGTGTAAACAATACAACCATCCCAATATCATTTCCGCTCCCAGTGCAATCCATGTAGACTAACGGACACACAGCCCAAATCTGGTGTACACGATGGATGATTTGGGTGGGTCGGCAAACAGATCTCCATTGGTTTGACGGTCTTATCGTGTACAGGCTGTATCGGTTCTACAGTCTGTAGTGCTGCTTGCTTCCAAATCTCATCCGTTGTTGTAAAGTGGCACATGTCCAAAAGCGTCAAGTATGTCGGTGGCGCCATAAACAGGTCATCTACCATATGCAGGCGAATAGCCTCGGTCGGAGTAAGCCACCGCGCCTCAACGGTTTCTGATGCATCTGGAACAATCTCAACATCTGGTTCGTAGGGTACAATGCACACAAAGAAACGTGTGTCATAGCGCTTGGGTTCCGTATCTGGAGTGATCCACCACGACCATTGCCGTATTTGTGTCAAATCCGCTTTTAGCATCGGCTGCCTGTTTCATAATTGACATATAATCGGCTTTGTTGCCCACGGTATCTAAAAATTGAGAGAACAAAGAAGCAATCTCACCCGACTCAAATGCATTTTTATAGAGCTCCAAGCTTGCTACATCAGCGTTTTGTTCAGCGGTATTGGGGGCTTGATTTAATTCCGTGTTGATTTTATCCGGCGCAATAGAAAAATCACTTTTCAAAAGTTGAATATTGGGCTTTGGCAGTTTTTTGAACATTGATGCTGAGTTAACCTGGCCTTCACGCCAGGAAGCCCTGCAAACAGAATCTACCGTGTCTTTGGCTGCCGCATCACCGCTCATAGCCTCACCTGATGCACCACTAGCCATGCCCGACATTCCAGCAGAACTAGTTGCATTACCGCCAGCTGACGGTGCTTTCGGCATGATGCCGCCTTGAAGCTTCTCTAGGTCCTTCTGCATTTTATTTAAATCATCAAACAGCCCAGCGTGAGCAATCTGGCTCAGCGAAAAAATAGTCCCTGAAACAGCCGCCATAACAGCAATTTTTTTTAAATCCATCCTTACCTCCAATAAAATCTGATATACGAGGTAACGCATATATCAGTATTTACCAAAACTACTTTCAATTTGAGACGCGCGACCAAAGGAGCCAGCTTTCTCTTCAACCACGTCAGGTTGGCGTTTTTTGATTTGAGCGTCAATTATTTCTGACAAAAATGGCATTTTATTTTCCTTCAAAAATGTTCGAAGTTGCCTCATATCGCTGTTTGCTAAGTATTGTTTTGGCAACTGACGCGGGGAGAAGCTATTTGACGCAGCCGCGCTTTCACCAACATCAGAATTAATCGGGGACTCAACCAACAAAGGTGCAATTTCAATTGTCCCATTCGATGCAACAAGCACAAATAACAACGGTCTTGAGGAGACGTCAAATGCAAACCCCTCGCGAAGACGGTCAAGTTCGGCCCATATGGCAGCACTATTTTGCTGCGCCTTTTTTGACTTCCACGTGTTGTCTTTACCGACGACCTGACACATTTCCTGGCAATGGTCACTCAAAAAATCACGCAACTTTGTTACGTCAGGGTTAAGGCGTGATACTAGATGGTCGCAAACAGTTCGATTAAAAGGAGCAAGGTCAAATAGCTGCCAAGCTTCACCAAGTTCGGATGGTAGGGCGTTCAAGGCAAGCTTTTTGGTAGCAAATTTCACCGCATCAAAATTATTGACGCGGCGCAACATCACTGCATCATAGCTATAATAGCTGAATTGACTCTTCCATAAACTGTGAAGGCTGGCAGAAGGAACTAACGTAGGGTCTGTCAACCCGATGTCGATGTAAGCAGCTATGTCACTAGTCTGACTTGAAGATTCCAGGCTACCAAGCATTGTGGCGATCTTGGCTTGATCAATCGTCACGGTGATCGGAGATGGCTCTTCATAATTAAAGGAAAAATAAAAATGCTCAGCGTCATGCTTAGTGGCGACCAGCGTTAGACCGTGAATATCGAATGCTTGATCCTTGGTTGGCTGATAATACCGGGCTAAAATTGAACGGTGTTCTGGCGTGAGTTGGCCAAAGTGCCTCCAGTCAAGCTCAAAAGCTGCCACAGCAACTGCGCTGCGCTCCAAAGCCAAAGCTCTCGCGGAAATCGTCGCGCCGTCGTCGTCTTCGCGGCCGAAGAAAATCCAAGGATGCTCCGCCGCGACCGCGGCTTCGACAGCGCCGGCGCCTGGTACGCGCTGCTGAGCGAGGAGCGGTCGCTCGCCGCGGCGGGGGCGGCCGTGTCGCGCCTCAAGGCGGAGCAGGAGACGCGCGTCCGCGAGCAGGAGACGCGCCGCGTCCGGGCGCGCATGTGGGACCACGCGGAGCGCACCGCGGACCGCGACGCGAGCGCCCTCGAGCTGGACGCCGTCCACGCGCGGCTGGACGCCGTGTGCGAGGACCGCGACGCCTGCGCCTGGACCGTGCAGGAGCGCTCGCGCAAGGTCGTCGAGTGGGCCTGCGCGACGCGGCGTCGCTCGACCCGGCGACGCCGCCGTTCATGGTGCGCTGCTCGACGACGCGCGGGCCGCTGGAGCTGATCGTGCGGCCAAGCTGGGCGCCGTTCGGCGCTGCGCGCTTCAAGGCGCTCGTGGAGGCGGGCTTCTTCTCGACGCGCGTCGAGGA
>CALDQI010000917.1:0-2682 GCA_937911635.1 uncultured Pseudomonadota bacterium
ACGGACTCAATAAAACTGATGAGGATGTGCGGATAGTCGGGATTGGCAAAAACTCTTTTGAATCCAAAGTCGGACATCAAAGATATGTATTTCGGCATGGGGGTTGGCTCCTGGGTTGGTGTTGAGCCAGTCACAAATCAAGATTGATGCCAATCAACTATATTTCGATTGATTCGAGTAAATTAGGGTGCATGTGCAATAAATGGTGGCAGGACTTCGTCAATTTGTTCGTCCAATGTTGCTGATTTTAGTCAGTTTTGGTCAATAACTTTCAAGGATCCTAAAAAACATTCATGAATTCAACCCTGTGTATGAACGACGACCGTTATCATCACATACACTCATCTCAAAGCAGAGTCAGCCACTACAGCGACAACAGGAAAGGGTAATACTATCAAATCTGTTGGGTGGATGATGCTGGTGAGTTTAACCAAATTCGATAGTCGAAGAAACCGCCTTCACATGTTGCCCCTGCTAGTGACTCTCCCAACCAAACAGTCCCACGATCGGTGGATGATCGGACAAGTCCACACCCTCAGCATCAACAAAATGAGTTGGACGTTCCCAAGACTCTAAGGTAAGAGTCAGCGCATCTCCACTGCGGTACCAAATCTGATCGATGTGATTCGGCTCTGCACAGTTCAGTTCCCAGCAGCTGTTGCTCAGTCCCGCATCGGTCAATCTCTCGAGCATTGCCATATCGGTTGGGTCACTTGGATGGAGGTTGAAGTCTCCCATCAGAATGACGGCGCCGTCCAGCATGGTGACCTCTGCCAGAATGGTGTCGATTTGGTCTGAGCGAATCTCGGTGTCGAGGTCCTGCCCACCCGCTTCCAGATGAGTGTTGAGGAAGTGCAAGGATTCTCCGCCCAGTTCACTGGAGACGACCTGCACACCCTTACTGGCAAAACAATCTGAGGCGCTGTCGATGTAGCCATTGCACCCGTCATAGAAGACATGCTTGGTAGCTACATGGTCAATCTGACTTTTTAGAGATAGTCCCGAACCATAGACCTTGTCTTCGGTCAACTTCTCAGCAAAGATGTCGATGTTCTCAAAGCCAGAACCGTCGATCCAGATCGAGCGATTTTCCGCTATCCAATCCTCTTGTAGACCCACCACGTCGTAGTCTGAGAGTAGGGGGGTGATTTGCTCTATGCGACCCGTTGTGTCATCACCAGTGACCTCTGGAGGCAAGCCGTGGATGTTGTAGGTGAGCACGGAGAGTGTTCCCGATGTGGGCTCTGCCTTCTCCTCGCTATCCGAGCATCCGAGAAGTGTGAGGATGGCGATTGTTACCATAGGAGCACCAAGAAGGAAGGGAAGTGGTTGTCTGTGGAGAAGAGACGAACCTTTGTTCCAACGGGCACTGGAAAATCCACTGGAACCTTAACCATACCATGTGGATAATGACTGTTGAAGGTTTCCCAGCAGTCTTGCAATTTCTCCTGTCCCCATGCCCAAGGGGGATCCACAAAGACGAATGGGGCTTCTGGGAAGTGCTGAAAGGCATCGTGGCTGGTGAAGGTAACCGTGTCCGTTATTCCATACAGTTTGGCGTTGTGCCGACACATTTTTGAGCGTGTATGGTTCAGTTCATTGCTGATGACGACACCAATGTGTTCCTGTCTGGCAAAGGCGATGGTGTTGCCACCACATCCTGAAAAGGCATCGTAAACAATCGGGGACTCGATGTGTTTGGCGATGGTGAGAGCGTGGTGCTCGGGGGTGAGGGAGTATCGACCTTCCTCATCGAGCTGGATGCCTTGATGCCATTTGGAAAAGAGTAGTGTGTTGTCTCTCGCGCGGGGTAGAAAGAAGTGGGTGTCTTTCTTTGGTGTCACGTCCGTATCGGTTTCAATGACAATCGCCTGTCCGCAAAGGTTTAATTTCTTGGCGCGGTACAGGGCTCTAGCGACTTGGTGTCTAGATTGAGTACCGATGGTACATCCCAGCATTCGTTCCACCCAGCGTCGTTTCAAACTCGGGTGGTGGGTGATGTTCACGACGGTCACGCTCTCGGATTGAGAACGTGCGGGGTGAAGAAGTTGTAGACATCGAAGTGCCTTCGGAGCATCATTGAGCCACGCCCACTTTAGAATGTGCAGTTGAACGTCTATCGGGTATTCGTCTGGTTCCACGAAGGGAGCCATATCCGTACCACGTGTGCCGCTGGCTGTGGCATACCGCCAGCATATGAAGCCCTGTTCTCTTACTCGTTTTGGGGTGAGGGCGTTGTGGGTGGGACCTGTATGCAGTGCCAAGGTGAGTTCAGTATTTAGAGCCTGTTCGAACCACCTATTGTTGGGAACCGAATCGGTACTGATTTTGAGTGTCTTGCGTAATTCGGAGACATTCAGTTTTCCATGTGGTGCTATCGATTTCAGCCACTTGCGCAGGGTTTTGGTTTCTGTCTCGAGACTGTTCCACATCGAAGACCTAGCATTCCACCATTCTTGGACTTTCAGTGAGGGAGTAGGGTGTGCTGAGCCCATATACTGCTCGATACGTTCAACCTGTCCATTTTGTGTTGCTGTATCTATGCAGGTAGGTACAAAATCATGAAGTGATTCTGGTAGTTTTAGACCTCTGTTTTCCTTGTCAATGAAGTCCACCTCCCCAATTCTACAGATCCCCTTAGAACTTGTGATGATTTCAAATGTAGATTTGGACATTGTGTGT
>CALDQI010000918.1:0-2820 GCA_937911635.1 uncultured Pseudomonadota bacterium
TAAGAAAGAAGCCTTTCAGTTTATTGGAACAACAAAAGACAACGATGACTTCGAATTTTTTCACTGGAGAGACTTCTGGAATAAAATAAAAATGGAAACTCCAAGTACAGAAACAACCATCGCTGTTGTCTATGCTGATGGAGCTATCGTCAATGGATCTGGTGGAGATTCACTTCTTGGTGGAAGCAGTATTGGCGACCATACATTCCGCAAATACATTCAGCAAGCTATTGATGCTGAGGTGGACGCATTGGTCGTTCGAATTTCATCTCCTGGTGGGTCTGGTTCAGCATCTGACGCCATATGGAGAGATTTACAAAGAGTGAAGAATCTGGGTATACCGATTGTCATCAGTATGGGTGATTACGCTGCTTCTGGCGGATATTATATGTCTATGATCGGTGACTACATCTTTGCACAGCCAAATACCATTACAGGCTCCATCGGTGTGTTCGGGGGCAAATTGAATCTGGAAGGTCTCTACAACAAAGTGGGCATGAACATCCATACATATCAACGTGGTTCCTTTGCCAACCTATTTTCATCGACATCCGATTTCTCCGATGTTGAACGCGCCAAATATCAAGAATTCCTCGATGGATTTTATCAAGTATTCATCACAAAGGCAGCCGATGGACGCAACCTAACCACTGAACACATTCATCAGGTAGCCCAAGGCAGAGTATGGACTGGTACGCAAGCCTTAGAACACAAACTGATCGATGAAATCGGTGGTTTAAACGATGCGATTGCACGCGCAGCACAATTTATCCAAGTTGAGGAATACAACGTCATCACCATTCCACAGTCAAAGTCTATACTAGAAGAGTTGCTCGAAGACTTACAGAATACCAATGAGACTCGACTCGATCTAACGTCCTCACTGCCCTCCACGATTTCTCAACCGATGCAGGATGCAGAATTGATACACCAGATGCTATCTCATGACCCTCGAGTATCAATGCTACCAATGATGATTGATATACAATAAGCAGGTACAGAAAAACTCCACTTACCCAATCGCAAGTGGAGGTGCTTATTTTATTGATTACACAATACTACTGAGGAATCTCTGGACACAACGGAACGCAAATCACGTCTGTCTTGACCTTACCGGCTAGAAGTGAACTTAAGATGGTGTTGAGTTCAACCATATCCTCTGTTTCGGTTCCAACCATTGCAGCCAATGCAACTGCGTAGATGCCCTCTTGAGCAAATGAATCGCCAGGAATGACAACCTCAGTCAAGTCCATTTCAGCATGGGACAGATCGTATATTTCTTGAAAGGTGGTTGGTTCATTGCTGTATACGAGTTCTCCGTCTGGGAAACGAGTCACGGCAACCAAGTACGACTCAAATCCTTGACCAGTCAAATCGATAATGACATCTTCACCTGTATCGTGTGAATCTGGCAAATCAAAGTCAGCAGCTTGCGGAAGGACATTGGAAATAGAGTGGACCCCAGCATCATCTTCAAAAAGAACCGTGGCCATTTCATTATCTACGTAGACCAGTCCATCATCCTGATTGAGTCCGTAGAACCCTTCTGTGTCTTCATTGTAGGTCAAAGTCCCATTGGTTGAACTGTCAAACTCTACTGTAGCGCCGGTGATCGGCGCTGGATCAAGATCCGAAGAATCTACACCGGCAGAAGCCAGAAATACCCGAGTCTCATTCAAGTCAAATGTCAGCGCCTCTGAATCAATTAATGGATGGGAAAATTCTTCAGCACCCAAAATCAAACCCGATAAGACTGTCTGATTGGTTATTTTCTGAATATCTTCTTTCAGTTTATCAATTTCACTGCATCCCATTGAGACACCGAGTCCCAAAGTCATTAACAAAATCTTGTTCATAGTCATTCCATACTCCTGTTCAGTGGATTCTCTTGACAAACCAGTGTAAATGCAATAACGGTAAACGTCAATAATTTTTAATCCCTAGAGGTATACAATGGCTAGTAACACAAAACAAACTCGATTCCGTCGTAATCTTCGAAATAAAAATGCTGGTCGTAAACGCAAGAACAGATTGGCAAAACATGGAACAACTCCAGTATTCCCGATTCATACTGCCGAAGCAGATGCAAATGCTCCAGCGGAAGTAAAACCTGCTAAGTAAGCCTTAAAAAGTATTGAAACAGACCGCACCCAACTGTGGTCTGTTTTAGTTTTTTGGTGTGACAACGATCAAATATAACCCAAGACTATCGCACGTTTAAACATGACGAGCAATGATTCAAGCTGTAGTCGTACGTTCACATTGATGATGCAGTCTTCACGGGCCTGTTCAATCAATCGATGGAGATCTCCCACACATTTATCGGTCATTACAGATGCCCATTGTTGAATGGTGCTCGCTTGGTCTGCCCACAATAACTCACTGGTGTCTTCGGTTGTTTGCCATACGATGACATCTCGAAGCAACATTTCTAGAATATCCAGTATTTGTTCAAATTTGATATTTTTGTCGATGGACTTGTCATCAAAGATGGCTTTTGAAAAGGCAAACAGTTGCGTCAAATGCATCCCCAACATCTCTAAGATCTGCTTAAGCGTCGTTTGCCAAGAATTGATTTCACCTTGCATCAATGACAATGCTCGGCCTGGACATCCTTGCGCGAGAGCCAAGACCTGATTTGAAGGTGGAATCCCCTGATTGGTGAGCCAATCTTTCAATTCCATTTTACGTACAGGTGCAAACCGAAACTTTTGACTCCGAGAACGAACGGTGGTCAATAAAAAGTTGGAAGACGTCACCACCAACACAAAGATGGTTGGTGTATTTGGCTCTTGATCAATATTGTGTTTCGCAATAATT
>CALDQI010000919.1:0-1841 GCA_937911635.1 uncultured Pseudomonadota bacterium
CTCCCATCATTTTTGCAAAATGATCATCAATCGCAATCTTGATGAGATAGGGCTGTGCCAGTGAAAAAACTGAAATCACTGGCGTTACAAGGAGTGCTACCCAAAGGACCCATTGATCTCTTTTGATAAAGGGCCACAATCGCTTTAGCTGCAGCAACTCTGTAAAAAACGATTCTTTGCGAACTTGCTCAGGCTTGGGCATTGATCACCTCTCCTGAAGTTCGATTTTCGGTGGCGTCTTTCTGTGCCAAATACGCATCCCTATACACGCCGTCTTGCTGAATCAATTCCTTATGGGTTCCTCGTTGTACAATAGTTCCCTGATCAAGAACAATGATCTGGTTGGCATGCCTGAAGGCAGAAATCCGATTGGATACGATGACACAAGACGGTTGTGCGCGTTCATTAAAACTGCTGAGGGCTTTCACCAATCGCTGTTCGTTCTCATGGTCCACAGCACTGAGGACATCGTCGAGCAAAATTACTTCCCCACCATGATAGAGTCCGCGAGCCAAAGCCACTCGCTGACGCTGTCCGCCGCTCAGCATGATTCCGCGTTCGCCCACAACGGTATCCAACCCATTTGGCAAAGCGGGTAAATCTTGAGTCAGAGAGGCTAAGGATACAGCAGTTTCTAGCTGCTCAGAGTTGTTGACATCACTGAACGCAATGTTGGACCGTACCGAATCGCTAAACAAAAATGGGCGCTGCGGTACAGTACTGAGTTTTCGGCGCCATCCGTAAATATCCAAATCGCAGATATCGATTCCATCAACGCTCACCATTCCCCGTTCTGGTGCATACATTCTTGATAGCACCCTCAGCAGGGTGGACTTACCAGACCCCGTTTTCCCAAATACGCCAAGTGTTGATCCTGCAGGAATCTCTAGAGAAACTCCCTCCAAAATATTGGTGTCGGGGTCGTCTGGATAGGCAAAGGACAGTCCTTCTATTTTGATGGCGGGCACCACACCTTCAGACAATACCTGACCATTGTCGCCTTCTGGATAGTTGGCTTCGGCATCCAATAATTCCATCACACGGTCCGCAGCCGCCCTTCCGCTTTGCCACGTAGACAGCATCCAGCCCAAAGAGCGCATGTACGGTACCAGTGCAGCTAGTAGAGCTATGAACATGGCAATATTCCCAACAGTCAACGTCCCATTTTCCAGCAGTGGAGCTCCAAAGTAGAGCAATAAAAATACCGACGTACCACCAGATAAAGCAACGAGCGGCAAAATAGACGATTGAACCAGCTTGAGCTGAATATTGTTGTCAAACCACGCTTTATTTCGAAGAGAAAGCTCACGAATGAAAGCCGGCGCAGCCTGAAAGCCTTGAATGGTTGTAATACCGTTCAAGGATTCCAAAACATGTTCAGAAATGTCTGCCAGATACACTTGATTTAGCTTCATCATTGGATACCAAGACCGAATCGCTCCTTGAACAATGGTGGTCCCCACTAAAATGGGTGCCAGTGTGATGGCGGTCAGAATCCAAGATATGCTCCCCATTTTCCACAATGTCAAAGACAACGCCATGATCAAATTGATGCTCTGCATACCACCAAATCCAATGAGGGCTCGAATCCACGTGATATCCGAAGAGGCACGAGAAATAATATCCCCTCTGTTTTGAGTGGCATAAAATGCGGGAGGCAAATGGAGTAAATTGGAGAACAAATCTCGTCTGATTCGATACTCCACATCTCGTCCCGGATTAAAGAAGAGCACTCGGGACAACGTGCGGACAAGAACAACTGTAATCCCCATCCAAGCAATATTGACTACGTACGGAGTGATACCACTAAGATTATCAGGGGTTGTCAACACATCAACTGC
>CALDQI010000920.1:0-5786 GCA_937911635.1 uncultured Pseudomonadota bacterium
AACAACACTTCCTGAGAACGACACACGACTAGCACGCTGTCGGCTTGGTTGAACGTGATTTGCGCGGGCACCCCATCTGACCCCATCCCACTCATCTTGGACCCCCTGACTGCCAAACCGCCCTCGTACGACACGCCTTCAAAAACGTTCTCCAACACGACGCGGCCCGTGCTGGACTCGAAACGCGGGTAAGTGCGCCTTTTCGCCTGCTTTTCCGCCTGGTGCACATATCACATAGCCCATAGATATCGGTTCAATTCCTACTTTTTTGATGAAGGGCGCGCCTGCGACTTGCTCTCCGATCAAGAACCTTGGATCTGTGCTGTTCATCAGCATCATGAAGGTGATTCCATCAGCATTGGGGGACAGTGCGTTTGCCCCCTGGGGGAAGAGTATGATGGGTATTCTCTCTTGGTTTTGTGCATCGGAATCTTGAGTTGCTGCCCACTCTATCAGTTCCAATGCTTCTTTGATTGCCACTACAGTTCGATCCACGTTATCTGAATCTGTGCCAGACGAGCCTCCTATCAGGATCATTGAAGATCCTGCCATCGCGCCTGCAATCGCGCGTTTTGCAGCGACATCAGGGGATTGGTCAGCCGGATCTATGAGCAAGGCGTGCCTTGGGATATTTCTACGCACTATGCTCTCAACGCCGACCACGTGTTTGCAGAGGGGACAATGGTATTAGGAGTATTTCGGGGATTCTAAAAATTCTCTCGCATCTTCGATTCCCTTTTCGAGTTCTACGAAGATACCGTACTTCTCAATATTGACAACTGTACCTTTGACAACACAACCGATTGGGTATTTGGTTTCCACTCCTTCCCAAGGATTTGGGAAGAGTTGTTTGTGCCCTAAGGAAACACGCTGAGATTCAGCATCAAACTTCAGGATAACAACATCGATTTCATCATCTTTACGAACCATTTCATCCGGATGATTGATACGAGCCCAAGTCATGTCTGTAATATGAAGCAATCCATCAATACCACCCAAGTCAATGAACACACCATATTCGGTAATATTTTTGACTTTACCGCGCATAATGTTGTCAACTTGTAGTTTTTCCAATGTCTTGGCGCGTTCTACACGACGCTTTTCTTCTAGAAGAGCACGTCTGGAGAGTACGATATTCCCACGCTTTTTATTGAACTTAATGATTCTAAATTCCAACTCACGTTCGATTAACTGTTCCAAATTCTTCATTGGACGAAGGCTAACTTGAGATCCAGGTAAGAATGCTTTCACACCGATATCAACACTCAAACCACCTTTAACTCGATGAGTAATTACACCTGTTATGGTTTCATTTTTATCGAATCTATCAGCTATCACTTCCCAAGCCTTAACTTGATCTGCTTTACTTTTTGAGATCTCCGCATGTCCGGCTTCTTGATTTACACGCTCAAGATATACCTCTACGATGTCTCCTACACTGACGACGAGTTCACCGTCTTCATTTTTAAACTCATTGATTTCTACATATCCTTCAGCTTTGTAGTTGATATCAATCAACACTCGCTCAGGATCGATTCGCAATACAGTGCCTTTTACGACAGATTGTTCACTAATTGCATTGGTGTCTACTGATTCAATCAATGAATCAAAATCAGCATCACTCATTTCGGACAGGTCTTTGTCCCAAAAATTACTCGTTGACATTAATTTTCCTAATGTATGTACAGGTGGGTTGAAAATATAAACCGTTCATCACACCAGAAATGATGAGGGCACATGCCAATAACCTGTCTAGCAGCCCTTGTCAATCGATGTACCCCCATCTACTTCATGCTGATTCGGGAGCAGCTAAAGCTTCAAGCAACATCCAAAAGGTTGGAAACGATGTATCTACAGAAGTTATCGAATCAATCACCAATTCTTCAAAAGAAATCAGAGCAGCAATCGCTGCGGTCATTGTGATTCGATGATCGCCAAAACAATGTACATGGTTGTCTACAATTGGTTGTGGACCTTCTATAGCAAGACCGTCCTCGAACTCCTCCACCTCAATCCCCATTTCACGAAACGAGCATACGATGGCATGGATACGGTCCGACTCCTTTTTACGTAGATCAGCAGCGCCACGTATGACAGTTCGCCCAGTGGCTTGTGATGCCGCAAGAGCCAAGATTGGAATCTCATCAATCATGGTTGGCACCCAATCAATAGGTACTTCAACGCCGGTTAGATTAGAAGTGCAAACCACCAAGTCACCGACTGGTTCCCCACCGACTTCTCTTCGATTTTGAATTTGAATATCGGCACCCATGATCTGCAATACGCGTAGAATTCCATCTCGAGTGGGATTGATACCAATATTCGGAAGCTCAATCTCCGCATTTGGAAGCAAGAGAGCCGCAACAATAAAAAATGAGGCCGATGAAATATCATTTGGAACAATTATATCTGTCGCCATCAGTTGAGTAGGTTCGATAGTCACATCTCCATTGGATGACTGAACAACAGTAGCACCCATGGCACGTAGCATCCGTTCGGTGTGGTCCCTCGAGTTCTTCCCTCCTCGTACAGTACATCCACAAGATTGCAAACCCGTCAACAACAAAGACGATTTCATTTGAGCAGAGGCAATGTATAAATCAGATTCGAACCACGGAATCGAAGGACATCCGATTTGATAAATCGGAGCTAGATTACGGCTTCCTTCGTATCGTACCCCAAGCGGCTCTAAATATTGAGTCACCCGGTCCATGGGTCGTGTACTCAAAGATTCATCACCACTAAGGACCACCTTAAGTGCATGAGGGGCCAATAGCCCAAGAAATAGCCGCATTGTCGTGCCTGAATTTTCGCAGTTCAATACCTCCTCAGGCTGTAAATATGATCCACCACGGCCAGTAAGAATACATATATTGTCTTTGAAATGAATCTCTATGCCTAGCTGCCGGAGACAGGCAATCGTAGCCTGTACATCTTCGCCCATCAGTAGATTTTCGATTCGCACTGTACCTTTGGTTAAAGAATTAAACAAAAGTGCTCGATGAGAGATCGATTTGTCTCCGGGTATTTGAATGGTATTCTTATAAAAGGATTTTCTATAAAATTGCATGGCTATAAGTTATGTTAAGTTTTATTAGAGTAAATCACACATAAAACGACGATGGTTAAACTAAATTAAATATCCATTTCAATCAGAAATCTTTGCCGTGCTCATACTGTACATGTAAAGGCCACCTGAAAGAACTCCAAATGTCATTGAAGTGACGGCAATCGCATTGGTTTTAGAGCGGAGTGAATCCAGTTCGGTGACTGTTAACGCATTGTCTAAATCTTCAAACTCCCCAGCATTCTTCGACGCTATACCGTACAATGCACCTGCTACCACCGCAGAGCCTATAGAGCCATACAACGTGGGTTTATTCATGCGGGCAAAAAGAGGATCAGCAACCATCTGATTGCTCATATTGACCTCTGGTGCGGATTCTCCACCACCAAAGCCTCCAAACATGTCCCATTCATCTACAGATTCTGCTTCAGGCATATCCGCAACATCAAACTTGTAAGGGCACATTTTAATCCATTTGAACGTCTTTTCGAAGTTCGTCCATTTGCCGAAAACTTCTCCGTTCGGACACTCTATCTGAGCCAAATGCTCTCCTTGATAAACAAAATCTCCTGGTGCACGAAGAAAACCGTCCACATATAGTTTTGCATGACCGTATTGATCAGGGTGTTGTACTGAAACGATTCGTCTGTTTTGCACCTCTGTTTTCAAGGCCAAAAAGACATCTCGTGACGCGTCATCGGGTATTAACGCCGCATCCCACTCTTGGCCAAGATTGATAATCAGAGCCTGTCTCCAAGATTCTAATGGGTCCTCACCCAACAAGGATTGCACCACGCCTCGATAAAACCAAACTTGAGAGATTTCATTGGTTGTCAAAATACGTTCGCTTTTACTCATTTCCTTTTCGGCTTTACTCAAAGCATCTAGAGCTTGGTCAAAGTTTTTAGACTGAACAGACTCCTTGGCCTGTGCGATTTCCTGTTCAAACTGGGAAACGGATTCTGCAGACTCTGATTCAGTTTCAGCTGTCTTTTCAGCTGCTTTTACCACCTGTTCCTCGGTCAGTTCTTTAGACTCCGATTGTTTCATAGCCTCATCAGATTTTGCTGTTTCGGGCTCTTCAGCGAATGCTTCACCAATCAAGACAGAGGCAAGTGTTCCAAGAATTAGAAGTCTCAACATAAACATCTCCATTTAACATTAGTATTGTATCGTATCCGAATGAATGTGGCGATGGTTTTCAAACGGATAATGAGAATCCTAATAAGTAGGATAATCGTTCATCTTCTAAGTAGTATTAAATGTCTAACTATCTGTATGTAATGTTCAGAGATTTCTCCATATCAACAAAGCTCCCACACAATATTGAACTGAACGTACACTCAATAGTTTGTCAAAACCCTTCCAAGGTTTTGACTTACCTTTGTTGAAATCTCCCAATACCAAGCAAAGGTAATAAGTGACTGATATCGTAAAAGATGAACGAGTATCTTGCTTAGTAAGTTAACAACTTACTATTGACATGTCAACACTTTTTACAAACTAAATCCTCTTTTATCTTCTACTGCCAAAATGGTCGTAGTCTCGAAAAGGAACCTTATATTGAAAGGCTCTACCTTTTGAAAATGGACGTCACACCACTGCATCACATTGATTTGTTGATGCTAATGTACAACGCTCGTTCCGATCCCTGAATGTTATTGGGGTACTTTGATGTGCCATCTGAAGACAGTGCATTGACGTCATCTAAGAACAGCATCGTCTCATAATCTGTATCCAACAGGTTAAATATAGTACTTTCAATAGACCAGCTTGAATCTCCACTTGGAATGACCACCGTATTCAAATGAAACAATGCGAATGGCGCACCATCCTCAATCTGGTTGGTTGTGCTCCAATCTGTTCGGGGTCTTTTTCCATACGCATCGCCACGCAAGTTCAACCATACCCCTTGATCAGGTTGCCAACCAAAACGGCCATGTGCCATGTGTTGTGGGAAGGCATATTGAACATTTCCAGTGTTTAAATCACTTGCAAATGTACCAGAATAGCTGAAATCAACTGCAAACTTGTTTGGGCGCCATTCTACTTCCGTTTCAAAACCAAAGATTGATGTGGAACCAGTATTGTCATAAAATTGATTCCCCAGGCTACTGGTTACTCCTTCTGCGAGAACCCGTTTGTTAATCTGATTTTGTAAAACGGATACAAATGTGGAGGCTCGAACCTTCAACTCCTGTCCAGATTGGCCCATTAAATCCAATTCAACCGTATCAATATTTTCCGGGGTTAACGCCGAATTTCCATTGGTAAATGGAACCTCACCCAAAGAATTGGGCGTAACTGAAACCAACAACTCTCGAGCGTTCGGTGCTCTAAATGCTCTACCGTACAATAGTTTGATGGACGCCCCACTGGTTGGGACAAACAAGAACCCGGCTCTCGGAGATGTTGCGAGTCCAGCCAAATTATAAGCATCTAAGCGAACACCACCCATCATCTCCATCCACCACGTAGCAGTCCACGTATGCTGAAAGAATGTGAAAGCATCTGTTAACCAAGAGCCTTCTGGAGCCCCAAATGTATTGGGCGTCGACTGTCCTGACCCATCAACATATTCGTAATCTTGTAAATCCATTATACAATATTACTATATTTTTTTTTTGTTAAAATTTACTCAATCAAATTTGACTACAATTTTATTTCCTTCTTCTAAGTATTTTTTACATTCTTCATGTGTCATACCATTACATAGTCT
>CALDQI010000921.1:0-3986 GCA_937911635.1 uncultured Pseudomonadota bacterium
GATTCTGAGAGTGTACAATGGTGGCGATAACGCCTGCGTCTGACCGTCCCACAACACGCCATGAATCGCCAACAGATTCAACGTGATCTCCATGGCTCATCCAAGCGACGCTCATTTTCGGAACATCGTCGATAAATGGATGCACTCCCTCTAGGTGCAATGTGGACTGCCCATATTCTCGTTTTTGCCCCCGTTCAAGCTGACACCCGGTCCGCAGTGCCATCATTTGCATACCGTAGCAAACTCCCAACGTGACCGTATCTGTCTGCAACCACCGCTCATCTACATCTGGTGTTTCCTCTCCGAGTACGGAAGCCGGACCGCCACTCAAAACGATCCCGTCATACGTCCAATCGTCGTGAAAGGGTTCGGTGCATGGGTGAATCTCGCAATAGACATTCATTTCTCGGATCCGTCTGGCAATCAGTTGAGTAAACTGTGAACCAAAGTCCAAAATGAGGATTCCTTTATGGTGCATCCCCCCTCCTACTGTGTACTGTGTGAACCAAATTAAAAACTGGCAGAGAACTCACCACCTGTCAGGGCGTCTAAATTTGCGGTCATCTCTTGGAGTCTGAGTTCCATTTCAATCTGATCTTGGAGAGATGATGGTGGATTGAGTAAATTGTCCACTTGTAAACGTCTTCTGTCGAAATAGAGTCTCGTCACTTCATCGAGTACCTTCTCTCGCATTTTGTTTGCTTTTCCCGTTTCGTTGATCACACGAATTTGTTCCGAAGACATGACGAGTTTATCCAGTCGCCATTCTAATTTGACAACCACTCTATCGTCATTGCCGAGTTGAACATAATCAACCTGAGACTCCAGCTCACCACTTGCGCCTGCAACATAATCGTACCGAGTACCTTCATCGAGTTGCTTGTCATACTGAAGATTGACTTTTGGCAAAGCATAGGCTCGCTGAGAGGATGACAGCCATTTCTCCATGAGTTCAGGATTTGTCTTGGAATAGCGCATCGCCATAGCCTGTACGGCACGAATATCCGGCTCACCATCAAACTCAGCCATCACGGCTTCTACGGAGGTATAGGACTTATCTCTCTTTGTCGAAATCTGGAGTGTCACAATAGACTCTTCCCGCAGATTTTGAAGAGCAGACTCACTGAGATTCAACACACGTAACGATTCAACATTGGGTATACCATTGTGTTTTGCCCGATATTCCACTATGGATTCCGCCATCGTTTGATCGATGTGTTCCAATGATACAAAGTCTGCGATTGGTGCGTTGTTTAAATCAATCTCTGCCCATCCAATAGACATCATCAAAGACATAACCATTCCAAACATAATTTACTCCTGTGCCTGTAAGGCCATATAAAATTTTCCATTTGTGTATAAATCGAGTAGCGCAGTGACCTCTTCTTGCTCGAGATGGTGGCGCACTTGATCAGAAATCGGCGCGGTCAAAAGCAGTCGGCTTTGTTGCTCCAGTCGAATCGCTGTTGAATACAAATCAATAATCCGTCTCGTTTTGGCCTTCCGCATCGCGTGAAGGGACAGCGATACATTACTCGCAGCCGGAACCACACCCGCCAAGTCACTTCGGTATACACTGTTCCCAATCACCATCACATCATCCGAGAGGTTTGCGAACCCGACATCTGTAGATGCTGTCTGACAATTCCCAAAGCACATGTTGGTTACGACTCGCCAAGGAACTTGCTCCATTCCAATGGTTGATATGGAATCGTAGTTGACAGTGATAGACCTATCGTGACCATAATCACCAGTCACGGATACGGTTGGTACCCAACGAAGTAGACTTGTCGACCGTTCAATTGAAAGATCGGCCATTTGACGATCAATCTCTTCTGTGGCTGCAGCCACGAGGATATCCACATCGACATTTGTAATTGAGATATCTGTCACAGTAGCCAGTGATTCGTCTTGTTGAGACTGAGCAAGATAATACCCGCCCTGTTCCGTCGCAATTACAAAAGACCCTTTCCAAGCAACCGCATCTTCAATCTTAACCCTTGGAAGGCCCTCTTCAAGTGGTTGCCATGTACTACCTTGGTCAATGCTCTCCCAGACCATTTCTGTATCAAATGCCAACAACCCAAAATTCCACTCGTCTTCGAGCATCTTTTGAAACTGAATTTGAGTTCGCTGTACTTGAAACTCATTTCCCAAATCTTCTGAATATAGAAATCCAAGAGACGTCATGCACCACAACTGACTGCTCAAACTGATCTCCACACTGGTAAACTCAACATCTTCATAACCAGACGCGTTCATCTGACTCCAGTTGTTGGCATCGATGGTCAACCAGATACCGTTTGAAGTTGCAGCGACAGCATACTGTTGATTGGCTGCAAAGTCGTGTACATACAGATCTTTGGGTACGTTTAGGTTTGGCTCCCAAGTACGACCTTTATCTTTAGAGATGTACAAACCTTCTGCAGTACCTGCCATGTAGATCCCATTCAATGAAGAAAAGGACATCGCCGGAGGCAAGTCCTCCATCTCAGACCACGCGTCTCCATCGTTCATCGATCGAACACACCCTCGAACAGAACATCCGAATACCAACGGTGTTTTCTCATCTGTCCACAATGTAAAGATACCGTTTGAACTGTCTTGATTCAGCAATGGGTCATCAATTGCGGACTCCCATTCATTTCCGACTGAATCAGCAGGAAGGAATTCTTCGGTATCTTCATCATATTGAGGGGTATCATCATACTCATCCCACTGTTCAGACAACGAACTCTCTAGATCAAGCAGCAAATCTTCTTCATTTATGCCTTCATCTGTACCATCATACACCATAGACCATGAACCGTCGCTATTCAAACGATGGATTTGTCCGAAACTATCCATGACCAGTAGGCGATCACTCCACGTAGCTCCAACCGCCTTCAAAGGACGATATAAACGCAAGGCTTTCCATTGATGATCATATTGCCAGTGAAAACGTGCTTCGTCGCTCACTTCATTCAGTTCATCAGTCGACTCTTGTGCGATCGCACTGAGCACAAATAGCCACAGCATTACCATACTTCTTTACTAATCGATCCATAATAGAGATGCGATAGTGAAGTAGAGAAAATCCAGTCTCCTATTATACAAATTTCTATAATACTTAGAACAATTATAAAACAGAAATTGAGGCTTGAACCAGATTCTTTATTGAAACTGCAATCTCGCGGATCGACTTGCTTTTATTTAAATAAATATAACTGTCGCTCTGTTTTTTCTGTGGTACCGGATATTCCGTTGCCAAAGAAACAATGTAGATTTCTCCGATATTGAGATGACCGCACACGAAACTTCCGACTTTTGGTGGAACGTGTATGGATTCTTGGTCAAATACCATAACGGTCGGACAATGCAGCCCTACCAATACTCCTGCTTCAAAAATATTTGAGCATGTATATACGCGGAGCCCAGTGTTCACTTCAAGAAACTCTTTCAATGTTTCAATATATTGTATATTGCTGTCTACTAAAACCAACTTTTGTTCAGTAGATTCTTTCGTTGACAATGATGTTGATATCAGGTAGCCATTCTCAGTAGCAAAATCAACAAAATCTTGCCTACGAATTCTTCTGTGACCACCCGGAGTCCGGAAGGAATCAAACCGCCCAGCGTCTGCCCAGTTGATGATACTCGGTAGACTCACACCTATCAGTTCTGAAGCATCTTTTGTCGTCAATAGTTCCTTCTTCAAGATACGCTTCTTTTGATTTTCGTCCACCTTCTCCCCCGTTGAGATGTCTATATTATAATTCAAAATATCATAATTGCCCATAACACAAATATAAAAAATACAAAAGACCGTGAATCCACGGTCTTTGTCTTAATGAACTGTAAGGGGTTCGCTACTGAATCGTAAATCGAAACAGTGTTTCACCCACTTTCAATTCTTCACCACCGTATAGCTTGAACTCCCCTTCAAATGAATCTCCGTTGACCATCGTTCCATTTGAAGAACCCAGATCTTCTAAATAGAATTGATT
>CALDQI010000922.1:0-3986 GCA_937911635.1 uncultured Pseudomonadota bacterium
ATCAAGTGGCAACAGATGTCCGTCTTTGGATGCGCAAGCAGTTGGCCGTATTGAGATATTGTACCAAGAAACTCGTCCTCGCATTGGTGAAGCTGTCGACAGAACAAGGAAAAGTTCTAGTTCCGGGCTATACCCATCTCCAAAGGGGGCAGCCCATTTGGTTTGCTCATCAGATGATGGCTCACGCATGGAGTTTCTCTCGGGATTGGGAGCGATTCTCAGATGTTCACAAACGGGTCAATCGTTCTCCACTTGGTGGGGCAGCGATGGCGGGAACCCCACACCCAATCGATAGGAAACGTACAGCATCCTTGCTTGAGTTTAATGGATTGATGGAAAATGCCATGGATGCTGTCTCGGCTCGAGACCACATGCAGGAGATGGTGTCTCATTGTGCGATTACTGCATCTCATTTATCTAGGTTGGCAGCGGAGATTATTCTGTGGAGTTCCAAAGAATTCTCGCGTGTTCGTCTCAGTGATGATTTCTCTACGGGTTCATCGATCATGCCTCAAAAGCGAAATCCGGATGCAGCTGAGCTGATACGTGGAAAGACGGCTCGAGTGTATGGTGGGCTGCATCATTTGCTCACTCTAACGAAGGGGCTACCGATGGCATACAATCGAGACTTGCAAGAGGATCGATACGCATTGTTCGACTCTGTCAACACCACTATATCTTCATTGCGTGTGATGACTGGATGTATTGATGGCATGAAGATTCTCAGCGGACCAGATTTGACCGGAGACTTGTCTTTGGCAACAGAGATTGCTGATTATTTGGCCGGAAAGGGGGTTCCATTTCGAGAGGCACACCATGTGTCTGGGCGTATTGTAAAATGGTGTGAGCAGAATAATAAAGGGCTTCATGAACTCACTCTTGAACAGTATCGGTCTGTCCACCCTAAGTTTGACGAAGAAATTTGGGTCTGGTTGGATCCTGAAGCAGCGGTGGAGCGTCGCGACTCTAGGGGAGGAACGGCATGGAAGGAAATCGTTCGTCAGAGTTACATGTTGAAAGAATTTCTTGGATAAGGTCTAAGATCGTAAGAACGATTGTCATACGACGTCAGGTCTATAACTGAATGCCTGGTGGGATGATTCGTCGATTGCTCTGCTTCAACTCATCTAGTGTGGGGCGAGTGGTCTCAATCGGTGGTACATAACCTTCCAATAGCTGGAAGAAGCTTCTGACTGGAAGACTCAGCATCTTTCGACTGGGAAAAATTGCATAGAGTTGTGTTGCGACAATCTTCCAGTCTTTAAACACCGGTACCAGTTGGTTGGTTTTGATTTCATGATGGAGGAGTGTACTCGGGAGCTTTACAATGCCTAGGCTATCGATAGCCGCTTGTCTTGCCAGCCAAAAAGAGGGGGTCTTGAGACGACTGTTTAAAGTGACATCTTGTGTTTGAGTCACTTGATAGGTCAAATCAAATTTTTCAAAGTGCCAAATGTTTGCAGGACCGTATAAAGGCTCGGAGTAGCTGATGATGGGCATTGATTGTAAGTCTTGTGGTGTTTGAGGATAGCCATGGGTCTCTAAATACATTGGAGATGCTAGGCAATCCAGCCAAGCATGGGCAAGTTTCTTCGCCACCACGGAAGAGTCTTTCATCGGACCAAATACAAATCCGACATCCACATTTTGATTGTAGAGGTCAAGTTGACTATCCGACAATGTGACTTTCACGGAGACCTTCGGATAGCGTTTCATGTATTCCAAGATGATTTGTTGTAGACTTAGCTCTAAGAATAAATGAGAGGTTGCAACGTGTATAGTTCCTGATGGTTCGAGTTTGGTTTGTAAAATGCTTTCTTCCGCAAGTTCCGCCGTGTGAACGATTTGCTGTGCGTGCTCAAAGAACAGCTCTCCTGCACTGGTCATTCGCAATTTTCTTGTGGAGCGCTCTAGAAGACGGACACCGAGTTTCTCTTCAAGTTCAGATACTTTGCGAGACACAGTTTGCTTTGGCATTCCGAGACGCTGAGCGGCTGCAGTGAAACCTTGCTCCTCAACGACACAGACGAAGACTTGGCTTGCGTTTAAATCAAACATTAAGTTGGTTCCACAACATCAAATCCCGCTCCTTCAATCGCTGCAACAATGGTCTCCCTAGATACGGGGCCATCAATCTTTGCTTCCCCAGGATCGAGAGTGACAATCGCTTCTGTCACGCCTTCAAGCTTGGATAAGACCTTCTGCAAGCGACCAACGCATCCATTGCAGGTCATTCCATCGACTTTGAGTGTGGTCATGGTCTCAGTTTCTGTAGAGTTTTGTGTTGACATTTGTACTTCCTCAACGGCAAAGTATCCAAGTAGTCCAATCAATATAACACCGGATAGTTGAGCCCACAAAGTTTCATGTTCATGTATATGTCCTACTTCAATCGATGACGTCAGGACCCCGTCAAATAAGGTACCAAGAATGAGTGAGCCGAGTATTACAGTGGTCAGATAGATCGTTGTGATTCTACCCCCAAGAGCACCTTTGACGGCACCGATGGTAGCGATGTTTGGTGCAGGTCCAGCCATCAGAAATACAAGTCCAGCACCCAATGGCAACCCGGCGTCAACCAACGCAGCTGCAATCGGAACGGATGCCGTCGCACATACATATAGTGGGACTGAGATGACCAGTGCCAAGATCGAGGCCACTAAATTACCAAGGTTCCCTTCGGGAATCCAAGCCTCTAAGCCATTGCTGGGTAATATAGTAGAGATCAATGCTGACAGTAAGATTCCAAAGAGCAACCATCGCCAAATGCTTCTCAAGATATCAATTCCGTGTGCGTAAGCCCCAATCCAAGTTGTAGATTTTTGTTCACTCGGCTTCAATGATGAAGAGGTCTCCGTTGGGAACTCACGTTCAACCCACAATCCGCCAATCAAACCTGTAACCAATGCGGCTGCAACCTTGAATAGAGCAAACGGAAGCCCTAGAAAACTGGCTGATACTGCAATTGAATCCACACCGGTTTGTGGTGTCGCGATTAGAAATCCAACGGTAGAACCCTTACTCGAACCTTGTTTCTCTAGGCCCAGTCCAGTCGGAATAACGGAACACGAACATAGTGGTAGTGGAATTCCAAACACGACAGACTTTAGAACGCCTAATTTCCCTTGGAGCTGCTGTTCAATCCAGTTATTGGGCAACCATTTGTACAATAAAGCGGAAAGGACACTTCCAAAGAGGAGCCAAGGAGACAAGTCGAGAAGTACGGTCCAAATATTTTCGATAAATAGGGTGATCATTGATATATCCACTGTGGTTTACATCAATGTAACCACAAATACCATGGCTTGTAGTGGTACCCAGTCAGTAATTATCGGTTTTCGTATGGTGGAAGTTGTAGTATGATACTGCGGTACTTTGTTTGTGAGACGGCGTTGGTGTCTCCACCCGGTGTGATTATCCACATCAGTTTGCAATAGGGCTGGACATGCGGAGTACTAGCGTATCCATCGGTTAAGTAGATTACCCCATCAAAAGTGATGTGAACATTCTCCGTGGCTTTATTGCCGCCTCTCATAACAGAGGTTTCCCGACCATTTCGAACATCATTCACCCATTTGAATGGCTCATTAAAATCGGTTCCACCACCCCCGGAATACGGTTTCTGTCCTTCGTACTTCCAAAACAACTGCGGATGTGTATCGGCTTCTAAGACGTAGACTTCAACACCATGCTTGTAGAGTTTATGAACCTCTGCAAAGAGGTATTCAACATCAATGGGACCTACAGATCCTGAGGTGTCAAGGATGCACAAGAGTTTGGGGAATTCCTTTTGCTTTTTAACACCCGGTAAACTTTTCGGTATCTTTCGTTCAATGACGAATGCCTCTTGACCATTATACTGGTAATATGGATTCCCAATTAGCATTTGTGGGGGGACACTACTCCATGTGAGTTCGTCCAATAAAACGGTATTGTGAATCAACCAGACAATCAACTGTGCCGGCAAAATACTCCAAGAGATCTCC
>CALDQI010000923.1:0-13337 GCA_937911635.1 uncultured Pseudomonadota bacterium
CCACGAGCTGCAATCCACAGGCCAGTCCAACTTAAACAAAGGATTGCTACAAGCATTACAGCTGCTTGAATCGTCTTCTCAAGGAAAGATTGTATTAATTTCGGATGGAGCCCAAACGGATGGAGATCTGCATGCTGTACAGGCACAGGCGATGGCACAAGGGGTCCCGATCCACACAATCTACAAAGGAAAACAATCCACGTCAGACATACGAATCACACAGGTGCAGTCGCCTTCCCAAATCAAAGAAGGAGACCAAGCCAGTATCATCATCAATATTGAATCTCCCATCGATCAAACTGCCAATTTGATCTTGTACAAAGACGACGTGGCCGTCGCTCAAGGAGCCAAAACCCTTCGTTCGGGGAACAACTCCGTCTACTTTAATGATGTCCCTAGTGGTGGCGGCGTACACACGTACAAAGTGGTCGCGGAGGTAGAGCATGACGATACTCCAAACAACAACACCGCAGAATTTGGAATCCTCGTGCAGGGACGACGACGGGTTCTGGTGCTCAGTTTACAGACCTCCGTTCTAACGAACATCCTAAGTCAATCTGGTGTTTTGGTAGAGGAAGCGCATCCATCCTCGATCACGTTGTCGAGAGCACGACTCTCGCAGTTCGAATCGATCATTTTACACAATGTACCGTCAACAGCGTTTACAGAGTCCGAACTACAAAGCATCTCAACCGCCGTAGAGCATTCGGGCTTGGGCATTTGGATGATTGGTGGTGAACAGTCCTTTGGAGTGGGTGGTTATCTACATACACCACTAGAACAAGTTCTCCCGGTACATCTAGAGATTCGAGATGACATCAGAAAGATGGGTATCGCACTGGGGGTGTCTCTCGATCGCTCTGGATCCATGTCCGCCCCCGTCGGTCCAAACCTGACCAAAATGGACCTTGCCAACCAAGGGACCGCTGCCGCCCTGACCTTGTTGAACAATATGGACTCTGTATATGTGGCGGCCGTTGACACCAGCAATCACGAGGTCGTACCCTTTCAACAGGTGTCGGAAGTCCAGAGTCTCACGACGAATATATTGGGCATCCAATCAACAGGTGGTGGTATCTTCGTCGGGGCAGCCCTAGAGGCTCAGCATCAAGCCCTCAAAGATTCCACGCAGAAGAATAGACACGTTATCTTGTTTGCCGATGCAGCCGATGCAGAACGCGACATGGACCACAAACCGATCATTCAAAGAATGAGAGCAGACAACATCACCATTTCCGTCATCGCACTTGGTCATCCTAAGGACAGTGATGCTGGATTCTTGTCAGAAGTGGCTCGACTGGGCGGAGGAAGCATCTACTTCTCTGTGCAGCCAAAAGAATTGCCAAAGCTCTTTTCAATGGACACGATGATTGCCACTCAGGCTGGATACATATCCGAACCGACACCAACAAAATCCATTACAGGACTCACCGCACTGGGTGGTACTGCACTAAAAGACTTCCCCACAATTGAAGCCTACAACATCTCTTACCCAAAGGGACAAACACAACTGGGCGTACAAACCGGTACCGATGATGCAAGTCCAATACTCGTTCATGGTCAATATGGACTGGGGAAATCTGTTGCCTACCTGGGAGATATCGGAGGTGCAAATGGGCAGAACATACTCCAGTGGTCTGGGTTCAATTCTTTCGTAGGGGTGATCGTCGCCAGTATTTCAACAGGAGCGACCGCAGACACCACCTATACTGGGAGTATTCAAAAGGGTAACCTACATGAACTCACCATAGAAACAACAGATGACGCACCAAACATTCAATTGTTCAAACCAAACGGCGAGGTTGTGGGTATCGATTTGAGTGCTGAGACTGGAAACATATACACCGCCAGTTACACCACAACAGAGGTCGGAATCTATTTGCCCCAGCTAAAAACGGCTACAGGAACGGTTCTCCTCCCTCCAATATCTACAGTGACGTCTTCCGAGTACACACAGGATGTTACAAATGACAAACAAAACCTCTCCGTACTCAGTCAACGTACCAATGGACTGTTTAATCCCACGCCTCAGCAAGTCCTCGCCCAGGAAACCTATCAACCAAAACTACAATCGTTGGATACTTTGTGGATATGGCTAACCCTATGTGTGTTGTTGATGGAAATATCCGAGCGAAAACTAAATTGGATCTCTGCCGTCGTACACTCACTAAGGGAACAACGCTGGATACCATTTTTAAAAATGCAACCGGCAACAGAAGAGCAACAGCCTACACCTAGAACCACCGACTCCTACAAATTGAGACCCAACAAATCACAGACAGATCACGTAGCAACACCATCCAATGAAACGGAAGACGATGCCACTCTGCCACGTAGCAACGCCATCCAAGAAGCACTGAAACAGGCAAAGAAAAATAGGAAGTAACCCAGTTCTAGGGTCTTCTCACAGCGTATCTAAACGACGTTGCCATCCACCGCCACCAAAACCAGAGTAGGCTTCTGGCTTGTTCGAAAGCATCAACTCCACCTGTTCCATATGTGCATCGGTCATTCTCAAAGCCACGTCCAATGCACCTAAATTCTCGGTCAGTTGACTTGGCTTTGTCGCCCCTAGAAGAATCGTTGTCACGTTGGGATTTTTGAGACACCAAGCGAGAGCCAATTGCGTCATCGAACAGTTCAGTTCATCTTTTGCAAATTTCGTCATGGCTTTGATTTTATCAAGGGTACCGTTGGTTTTACACGTCTCCAATTCCTTCTTCAGGAACTCGTACCCAGGTTGATTCAACCGAGAATCATCTGGGATGCCATCATTGTACTTTCCAGTTAAAATCCCTGACTTTAACGGGGACCAAATCGTGGTTCCGATACGATACGGGGCTTGGTACATTGGATGATACTCCTGCTCAAAACGCTGACGATGGAACATGTGGTATTGCGGCTGTTCAAACTGGGGAGGTTCGAGTCCAAACTGTCTGGCAAGCCAGAAGGCCTCCGTGATTTGCTGGGCGGACCATTCACTGGTTCCCCAAGCCGTTGCCAACCCTGATCGAATGATATCGGTCATGGCACGAACCACAGTTTCTGTAGGTGTAAAAGGATCAGGTCGATGACAGAACACCATGTCCACATAATCCAGTTGCAATCGGTTTAGAGAACCTTCCATCCCTTCCCAAATGTGCTTTCTAGAGAGCCCCTTTTCGTTGACGCCATCACCGCCCCAAAATATCTTTGTCGTCACAATGATATCAGACCGACGCCACTCTTTGGGATGCTCTTCCATCAGCTGTGCCATCGCTTCGCCCATGATGCGTTCCGCCTCGCCTCCTGGATTGCCGTATACTTCCGCGTTGTCAAACAGGTTGATACCCGCCAGTCTAGCCTGATGAAGCAATTCTTTAGCAGCCTGAATACCAGCGTCGTTCGACAATCGGTCTTTCACGCCGAATGTCGCCCAAAATCCGTACGACAGCACTGACACTTGTAAACCGGTATTTCCCATCATTCTATACAACATAGAACCTCCAAAAGTTGTTGTTGGTCGATTGGTAACCCAATTACAAACACATTCCAACACCAATACACAACTAATATCAACGGCGTATTGACACGAGATTGCCACGCATAGAATGGCAGTATATTGATATAATCACGATAAATTTGAACCATTTACACTGGAGTTTTAGATGCGCTATACATCAATTGTTTTATCCATGACTTTACTTGCCTGTGAACAAACCAAATCTGAAGTTGAAGATACTGGATTGGATCCAGTTGAAGAGCCCAGTGCAGAACCCGGCGACGAAGACACTGGTGACACAGAAGAAACCGATACAGATGATACGGACACTGAAGATACCGAAACTCAAGATCCAGATGACGTTGATCAAGATGGCGATGGATACAGTGTCAACGATGGTGATTGTGATGATGAAGACCCCTCTTTGAACCTCACCGATGCTGACGGTGATGGACAAAGTACCTGCGAGGGAGACTGCAACGATCAAGACGATACCGTCTATGATGGTGCAGAGGAAATCTGTGATGGACAGACAAATGACTGTATGGGATCAATCATGCAATCGACCGATCTTCCAGAAGGTGAAGAAGACGACGATCAGGACGGTTTTTCTGTATGTGCAGGGGACTGTGACGACAGTGACTCGGTGACCTACCCTGGTGCAGCATTCAACGAATCCACCACTGCTTGTATGACAGACTTCGACGGTGACGGATATGGTGAAAACCTAGACACCAATACCTCAGGTGGTTGCTGTTACACATTCGATTTGGGTGACACCTACGGTGATGGTTGGAACGGAGGTATGAACATCGAAGTATTGGCTGACGGTGTATCGATGGGTACTGCTACAGTAGACAGTACCACTGACGCAAATACGATTGAAACCACCAGTATTTGCATCTCATCGGATGCCGCCGTAGAGTTCAAGTTCAATTCCGGTACCTATGCTGAAGAGATTTACGGAACGATCTACGATTTTGATGGTGTAACCGTCCTAGGTACACTTACTGGTACGGGAGGATACGACTCTGCTTCACAGACATTTGAATACTCTGATGGTGTATCCTACGTCGATGGTGATATTTTCGAGACCCTTTCAGCTGAATGTCAAGTCAGTGCAGTCACAGAGTCTGGAACCGATTGTGATGATGAAGATGCCACTGCGTATCCAGGCGCTCCTGAAGTCTGGTACAACAATGTAGACAATGACTGTGCCGGTGACTTAGCGGCTGACTTTGACCAAGATGGTGATGGACAATCCTCCGATCAGTATGGTGGTCAAGACTGTGATGATTTGAATGCGACCGTCTATCAAGGGGCTGTTGAAGATACGACTGACGGTATCGACAACAACTGCAATGGAGACATCGATGAAGGTTTTGCGCTAGAAACCATTGCAACTGGACTGACATACCCGAACGCAATCCAACCGTTGACCATCGACGTTGACAACTATGGTTTTGTTCACATCGCGTATGAAAACAACTCGGGTGAAATTGCTTATGTCACCAACGCTTCTGGAAGCTGGAGTTCACCAAGCCTCGCGCCAAGTACAAGTGGAACCACATCTGTATTGAATCTAAAGGGAGCGGTCGATGGTCTTGATGTATTCCACATCGCATATTCGGAAGGTAATTCGGGTGGTCTAGACGTGATGTACATCAATGTCAACACCTTAACCAGCGCTTGGGCATCAGAGTCTCTGGTCAGCAACGTAACGTCTAGCAGTACCATCACTTCTGGATTTAAATTGGACATGGACTTGGATTCATCTAACCTTCCTACTTTTGGTTGGTACGATGCCGATGATGAGACCCCATGGTTACTGGAAGCGACTGGTACGAATCCGCTGTCAGGCTCCGATGTTCAACTTGATGACAATTGCATCGACGTTTTGGGAATCGGTCTGCCTGTATGCTCAGGGTACACAGGTACACACATGAGTATCGCAATTGACAACTCGGACACCAATCACGCCGTATTTTTGAACGATGTTGTCGGTGTTGAGAATCAGTACAATCAAGTACCTGATGGCGATTCCAGTCCATCTTGCAACTCTCAGTTTCAATCCAACACCAATCAGTTTATTGAAGAAGATGGCAACGGCGTCAACAATGATATCGCCATCAAACCAAATGCAAACAAAGCGGGTGTCGCCTATATGGACTCGGTAAACTCAGATCTGATGTATGCCCACAATACAACTGGTGGATGTGGTGGTTGGACCTATGAACAGGTGGATGGAACCAATACCGGTGAGTACTTGTCACTCGTCTATACCAGTACTGACAATCCGTACATCGCTTACTACGTTGGTTCAACTGGAGACTTGATGGTCGCTCACAACGACGGGTCTTCATGGGTCTATGAAGATGTAGATACCTACGGCAACGTTGGAACGTTCATTGATATGGCAATCGATGGCAATGATATGCTGCACATCGCATATTTTGATGAAACAACCGGTTCCATTAAATACGCCACTGGTGGAATTCAATAAGCACTCTTACCGGACGGTAAGTGAAGGCTCAGTCCCACATAGGGAATGGGTCTTCATCCATTTTAGGCTACCAAAGTTTTGGGGAGAATCGAACCATCAAAGGAAAATGATCCGAGGGATGCCAACTATTTGGTGGAAAATCGCCTTTCTCAATTCGCTCTTTGGCTTGTTGAGAGATGGGTGGGACGACACCTGTGCACTCATATTTATTGGATCTAAGCCAAATCTGATCTAAGGCATAGCGAGCCACATACGGCCTCGGTTTGGGAAGTTCAATCCCCTTTCGAAGTAAATCATTGAACACTGCCCAATGCATTCCAGTGTTCACCTGGTCCACATACAGTTCAACAAAGTGTTCTCGGGATAATTCTTCATCCCCCATCAGTTCTACAGCGCGTCGATATTCAGCGCCCCGCAAATCGCCATTGATGTCTCGGATCCACTGTTCCACTTCTGCTAACGTCAAAGACTCACCATTGGTAGAGTAGGCATCAAACAATCGATCTAGCGCGTCTAAAAATCGCTTCAACGGTGTTCGCTTCCGTTGATGAATCATACAGGCACCGGAGTTTCGAACCCACATCGTCGTGGCGTCGGTGACATGACGATAGACCTCTTGGAATCTACCCACTCGATGCTCTTTTATCTTCGAAGTAATCTCCACCGTTGAATAATAGGCTTCTCGAAATCGAGGCTCAACGATTCCATCTTCTAGAAATCTCAACACCGCCGTCCCCTCTGAAGAAGAATTAAAATCCCCACTGAAGACAACCAGATCCAGTTCAAAACGATTGTTCAGTTTCTCCACCTGTCGCAACGCCTTAGAAATCTGTTGGAAGCGCTCCTTCGGATGTCTACCCGCACTCAAATGGCAGTTCACCACGCAAACTAGAACTCCAGTAGACTCTCGCAATACGGTCACCAAAGTTCGATTGAGATGATAATCCGCAAGAAGTTCAAATCGTTCGGTTTTCCAGGCCGTCACCATCGCAATACGGGCACGCTTGTGACAGAGCAGTGTATGTGTGGAATCCAGAAAATCGAGATCTGTTTCATGAGTTTCCAACGCACATTCTTGAAAAGTGAAGAGATCGATGCCTGTAGGTATCTGTTCAACCAGCAATCGTTTTCGTGCATCCCACGTCCGTTCTTCAACCGGCATATCTGGATGATAATATTTATAGACCCACCATCCTTGTTGAGAATTTGGCAAGAGAATATTGTATGACATCAACGAAATGTCATCTGGTCTGGCATTGATTTTATTTGGGTGAATTACGAACATGAGGTAGGTTGAATGTAAAGACGTTTGATTTATACCGAACGTAGTATAGTATCTCTACAGTATTGACCATCTGAAAAGGAAAAAACATGCGATTGATGACGTTATCGACCCCATTGGCACTCATTTTGGCTTGCGGGGAAAAGGACCCCTCTGAGAATACAACAGATACCGGCACGATTGAAGAAGAAATCACCTACGAGTCAGGTTGCTTCGTTGTTGACGGTGGTGATGGATATAAGTATTTGAACGACGCGATCGCAGTGGCGGATGAAGGGTCTCAAATCAGCCCTGTCGGCTGTACAGGTTTTGAACATGAAGAGAAGATCATCATCGACAAATCCATTCGGCTTGTGGGGATTGGGCAAGATCGATTTACGTTGGTTGCACCGGTAAATGAAACCGGAATCACGATCACAGCCGACAATGTTGAAATCTCTGACTTTGCCATTTCATCGACTCGTTCTGGTGTTTCTATCGAGGGAGGGAACAACGTACACCTTCACGACCTAACGATCTCGGAAATGGGAAATTATGCCATTAAGACGATCGATGCTGACGTACAACTCGACAACCTAACGCTTTGGAACAACGGAGATGGCGCCGTTAACATCGATGGTGGCTCTGTTGTTGCAACAAGTCTTGACGTACGAGGAAACGAAGGTGTTGGTCTCCTAGTCGTCGGTGGAGCAATGTTGACCCTCTCGGACTCACAAGTCGTTGAAACCCAACCAACCGACCCCGCTGCCATCGCTGACGGCTTCGGTGTATATATGGATGGTGGCTCTACACTAATGAGTACCAACAACGTTTACGACAACAATATACTGATCGGTGTTCAATCGGTGAATGGCACTATAGAAATGAATGGTGACACAGTCTCCAATTCTTTGTCAACTGGAGTTTGGGCTGAAGGACAAGGGTCTTTGTCAATGACCAATGTAACTCTGGACGGTAACCTTACCTACGGCCTTATCAATATGAGCACTGGGGGCCTCACCATTCAAGATGTCGTCGTCACGGTAGATCCACTGATGAGTCCCAGTTACGATGCGGAAAGCTGGGAAGAAAATGGATTTGGATCAATGGGTGTGTACTCAAATTCTCCAGTAGTTGACATCACCAATTTAGAAATCACTGGATACAACAACTGCGGAGCGAATCTACAATCCGATGCCAGTAGCGCATTCACAGTTGAAGGTCTAAACATTCATGATGTCGGTCGCAAAGGGATTATCGTAGCTGGACACACCGGTACAATGAACAATGTGGTTCTCAAAGACATCTTTGATTTGGATGGATTGTCCAGCAAAGAACCAGATGAAGAAGGCAATGTCGCAGACTACACAACCTTCTGTCAGACTGTGGATCGCAATGCTGGTGCGGCCATCATCAATGCCGACTTGACCGTCAGCAATGTATTGACACAGGACGTTCAGGGGTATGGATGGAGCGTCATTCAAGCAAACATGGTGTTGGATACAGCCTTTGCTCAGCGCAATACCTGTACGTCATTCCTAGCGTTCCAAGGCGGGATTCAAGGAACCAACGTAGAAGTTGCGGGCAACAACTATGAATACGACGGTCTGGGGTCTGGAGTCGTCGGCTACTCTGCCACGCTCTTCTCTATGGAGAACTCAACGTTTTCAGGAACCACAGATCAGTTTCTCGACATCAGTGCCTACTTATACGACTCTACAGGCTCTTTCACCAACAATACGTTTACAGGTGGTGGTATCGGAGTCTACGCCAATGCATCGGCTGTGGAGTCCTCAGGCAACACCTACTCTGAACAAAGTGCTTATTCAGTTTATCTAAGTTCGTCCTTACCCAGTGGAAGTGAAAACACGTTCGAAAACGACCAGTTTATTGGAACGGCCTCTGTTGAGTTCAACTCGACACCCACTTCAATTTACTGTTTGGATGGAGGTACAATCGGTATCGACGGTGCTTCATTTACAGATGTCCAATCGATCTATTCCGTATACATGTCCAGCTGCAACTCTGAAATCGAGAACGCGACTTTTGACCAGATCGACGGCTATTCAATCTACGCAACGGGTGGAGACCACGACCTTTCAGATATCACCATGACATCCGTCAATGAAGTCTATTCCTTTTATGATGCCCTGAGGTTCTCAGCCAGTGGAGCGATGAACGTTAGTATCACGGATACAACCATCAGCGATGGTTTGGGGGGTGGAATCTATACCTACAGTTTCGATCCAACGACAGACCCTCTCAGTCTGAACCTTTCTGGTATAGAGATGACCAACATGGCTAATGATGCCCTCGAGACCAATGGAACAACCATCTACTTGGAAGACTATACCATCGATGGCACCAGATATGGTATCAACAGTACAGATTCTACGCTCAACATGAGCGATGTTGACATTTCCAACAGTTCGGTTGCCGGTATTCGTACGACAAACACAAATACAACAGGAGACAGCATCACAATTACGAATGCTGGAACAGATGGCGTAGACGTTTCCAGTGGAACACTCCAGCTCAGTAATGCACAGGTCGATGGATCAACGGAATCAGGACTCTATGCAGCAAATGGTGCGGATGTATCCGTTGACAGTTCTGTTTTCCAAAATGGCATTTACGGTTTGGAATTGGAAGGTACAGAGACCGCTAGCGTCACATTTGCCATCACAAACAGCAGCTTCGATTTAAACAGTGACTCCGGAGTGTCTCTCACCTATGCAGATGGTACTTTTGACTCCTCCGTTGCAAGCAACAATCAAGACTTGGGTATGGAATGCTCAAATACCACATTTACATCCTGTTCAGGCAACGTTCTCACCAGTAATCTAACTGGGGAGCAAAGTGGCTGCGATGAAACGTGTGGTATCGAAGCCAATCCATCGAACTGACCTCACAGAGAAACCGGAGATCTATAGTTATCTTTGGTTCCTTGTCTTCTGCATACAATACAGACTGTGACTACATAACTCCCTACACGACATCTATGAAGTCTTTGTGGTTAACGCTTGATACCCATTGCAGCAAACGTCTCGTTGTTTCGGACTATTCGTCGCACATGACAATCCAAATACCCCTGGTCAATAAACCATGCCTGTAGTTCTTCACCCTTGAACCATCGTGTAACAGGGAATCGAAGTCTATCGTATATATCGGCAACCACGATATCAAATGGCCATTGATGATGATCATGGAGCGGTAGATGGCTGACGATCGGTTCCCCCAACGGCACCCGGTGGAATGCTCTATATGGAGTGTGAGAACCCAAACGAACCAATCGAGCCAACACACGACAAAACTTCAATAGTTCATCATGCTCCATATTTGTGGTCATGCCACGAAGTGCATTGTTGGCAAGAAGCGTCACGCCCTGTCTACGTCCATAGACCCATACATTGAACGAGCCACCTGAAGCCAACACTCTGTGCGCTTCATCCATGATGTCATACGGATTTTCAGTATGATGGAGTACTCCAAAAGAATATACTCGATCAATCACCGCTTCTTTAATAGGCAAGTTCGCAGCATCCGCTTGGATGACGTGGACATGTTGAAACTTCTGCGTATTCGACTTTGTCATTCGGACAGCATCTTCACTGTGATCAACTGCGAATACCTCAGCACCGTACTGCGCTGCAAAATAGGTGTGGCGACCGTATCCACAACCGATATCCAATACGGTTCGCCCCAGGAAATCCGACCGCTTCAGTGGGGCTTGCAGTTCATCAAAATTATTGGACCAGGCTGAAATATCTTTTAGATCGTCCATTTTTGTCAATCGGTGACCTGAAGCTTCAACCTTCTCTGAGTCTTTGTGGGTCAGTCGGGGAATCCCCTCTCTGATCTCATATGTGTCAGAACAATCGGTACAATGTAGAATCCCTTCATCAATTTCAATCTCTTCTCTATTGTGCATGGACACACCTTCTGGAGTCTGAAGCGTTGCCACAAAGCTACTGGCCCACACTTTTACAGTGTGTTCTCGATGGCTTTCCACTGTGAAGCCACCCTTGCGACAAGCTGGACAAACCAGATATTTCAAGATTCTATATTTCATAAATCCTCCAGACGTCTGTACATAACACAAAGAATAGCGACTGTCGGTTCGTTGGTCATCTGGATTTCGGTTATTTATTGCCCAACTTGGTGAATTGTGCCATTGAGAATAATTGTTACACAATGAGAATTGCAATGACCACTATACTAAGAGAAATAAGATGAATGCTCCCTTCATAGAACGAGTTATCTCTACATTGTCCATTCATATTTGAACCCATTTATCATACGAGTCTGGCTATGAAACCAATCAACGAGTTGAGTACCCCCCCAAAACTTAAGGGGATCCTATGCGACATTGACGATACACTTACCCTTCACGGACGATTGGTTCCAGAAGCCTTTATGGCCTTGCAACGCTTGCAAGATGCTGGTCTGCGTGTCGTACCCATTACAGGACGTCCTGGCGGCTGGGTTGACCAAATTGCTAGAATGTGGCCTGTCGATGGGGTTGTTGGAGAAAATGGTGGACTATGGTATTGGCTAGACAGCAACACGGGAAAACTAGAGCGACGGTTTGTACAAGATTCAACAACGCGAATCCTCAATAGAGAAAGATTGACTACACTTGCCGAGAAGATTCTACGTGAGGTCCCGGGATGTGCTCTGGCCAGTGATCAACCGTATCGAGATTTGGATTTGGCAATCGACTTCTGTGAGGATGTCCCTGCCCTACCTCCAGAGGCCATCGATAAAATCGTATCGTTATTCGAAGATGAGGGCGCCATTTGTAAGGTATCATCGATCCATGTAAATGGATGGTTTGGACAGTTCGACAAGTTGCACGGTTTCAAAGAGTTCCACAAAGATCGCTTTGGCGAAGTTGCAGATTTCTCAGAGTGGGCATTCTTTGGGGATTCTGCAAATGACGAGCCTATGTTCCAAGCATTTGAATGGTCTTTCGGTGTTGCAAATGTCCGAGACTTTCTACCCAGACTTCAACATCCACCCAAATGGATTACGCCCTCTGAAGGTGGTCACGGATTTGTAGAGGGTATTGAACTGTTACTATCGGCTTTAGACTAAGTCATTGCTCAGCGATAATACCCACACCTGCCGTAATTGGAAACACTCCGTTTGAGATTGGTGTATACGCAAAGTATTGAACATTTGGAAGCAAGGTCAACCAATCGTTCACCACATAATGATATTCCACTTCGAGCATCGTTTCAAAGTTGTATGGATCGATGAAAGAGTACTGGCTATACGACAAACCGGTCACGACCAAATCCTGTGGTCGATCAAACCAGTGGGCTTCAGATATCCACCCTCCTGCAACCCAAAGGGGAACAGGGTTCACCGCCGGATGTAAACTATGGTTCACACTGATCCAAGCAACCGAATGCCTAGAGACTGACATGGTCAAATTCCCATACACACCATGGTTTCGTTCACGATCCATAGACGCTTCGTCTCGACTGAGAAACGTACCCAACTGCCAACCAGTTTGAGGTAGATTGTTGGTCGGCTCCTCATCAAAACTTGCATTCATCTGAAAGAATCCAACCACCCCATTGTCGCGAGTGAGATCCCAACGCCACCCCCTGATATTTTCATCTGTACGAAATCGAGACAGCTGATACACACCGGTTTTCACCTCTACGGTATCAGACAGAGGTGCACCAACAACCGCACCGAGTGAACTAAATGGTGAAATGGGAAATTGTTCCATGGAGATATTGTACTGATTGTTGAACGCCGAATGGACATACAAACCAGCGGCATCCGGTGCAACAAAATCCATATCAGCGGAGATTGATCCCATTCTCACATAGAGCCAACCATCTCCTGGGTCACGCTTAATCGCCAATTCTCCCATGTAGACTCCTGCAGGATTGAATATCTCCTGCGGAGATTGAACAACACCCATCAACGCACCCAAGTCACCCGTATCTGAAAACTGATGAAAGTGTCCATAGACCGACCAATGATCTTGTTCTTGCCACTCTGAAGGGTCTTTACCCAGTCCAGTTCCCAATCGAACATTGGCTTCGAGTCCATGAACATAATTGGCATACGGA
>CALDQI010000924.1:0-8509 GCA_937911635.1 uncultured Pseudomonadota bacterium
CACTTCTGGTCAAGATCTTCACTCGGCATTCCATTTTCGATTTTTTCAAGTCGATCGCACCGGCTCAGCTGCTGGCCTTTTCATCATCTTCATCTTCTGCAACGATGCCGGTCACACTTGAATGTTGCCAAGACAGACTTCATCTGGATAACGATGTCGCTAGATTTGTGATCCCGTTGGGAGCAACCGTCAACATGGACGGGACAGCCCTCTATCAAGGTGTCGCTGCTATGTTCATCGCACAAACAATGGGATTGGATCTGAGTTTGGTGGATCAAATCACAATTGTTCTGACGGCAACCTTAGCCTCTATTGGAACTGCAGGAGTTCCAGGCGTAGGACTGATCATGCTCGTCATCGTTCTTGAAAGCATCGGACTGTCAGCTGAAGAGATGACGATGGGACTCTCTATTATTTTTGGTGTGGATAGACTTCTAGACATGAGTAGAACTGTTATCAACGTTACGGGGGACTGTACTGTTGCGACTGTAGTGGATGCTTTTGAAAGCAATGAATGAATTTGTAGATTCCTGGGGGCGATGGATTTATCAGGGAGATCCTGTTGTCGGTATACAAACCTTGTCTAGAAGGAATCTCCCCACACGGATCCTAGACTTCTCAAATGTGAGATTGACCCATCTTCCAAAAGAATTGGCAACAATCAATGGATTGGAAGAACTCTATTTACACAACAACGAATTGACGCGTTTACCAAAGACTCTAGGGGACATCACTAAGCTGAGATTGTTATCCTTGGGACGGAATCAGTTGTCGGAACTGCCTGATGGTATGCGTCAACGATGGGATACGTTTGAAGTACTCTATCTAGGAGACAATCAATTTACTGAAAATCCAATCGACGAGGATTGGATGACCATGTTCAAACAAGGTTCGATTGGCTCCAATCCGATTCCCGAACCCATTTCTCCATTCTGGATGACCAAACAGGATGCACAAGAGTTTCCAGAACGACTATCGATGCTCTTCTTGGATGAAACAACTGACGTTGAAATTCGAACGTTGATGCAGCAACAAGCCATCACGCTATTGCTTGGTTGCCCTGAACCTATGGTGTATGAAATCATGCTTGCTGGTGTTTGGATTGAAGAAATCAATGAAGAGAGTATGATTCATTGGAACGACCTTCTATCTCACCCCAACATGATGCCATTGCAAAAACCGTTGTTGAATAGCATTCCGCGTGGTAGTATGGTACATCGAAGTCTACTCTATCGACACGAATGAACTTTGGAGAATTTATGCTTACCTCACTACTGTTCCTATTCAGTGGCTGCGACGTCATCGACGCACAACTTAAGAGTCCTGAAGAACAGCTTATTGACCTGCGGTTTGAACAAAAGGAAGCGATGAATACATTGTATACAGAGTACGGGGGAGGCTCTCTTGTTGAAAACATCAACAAAAATAGTGACTCCGTAACCGATGAGAATGCAAAAGGATTCCTGAGCGCCATTAAAACCACCGTTGCGTCAACGGACAGAGCGACCTTTGAGGCTGGATGTTTGGATCTGGGACAGGGAAAAAGTGTTCCATTCTTCACCGAGAAGGCGAAAACATTCTTCGCCAAGCCAGAGACTATAAGTGCTTGTAAAACGAATGCTCTTCGACATTTGGAGATTCAAAAAATAGAACTTCAAGTTGAAGTACCTTCAGAGTAAACATCTTCTGATAGTCTATTCATCATCGTTTATACAAAAAACAACGAAGGTCAACCCAAAGGTTGACCTTGATGGATCCGAAAATTTCGGACCAAAATCCAATACTATCTCGATTAGCTGAGTAATGAGATGATTGACTGAGGAATTGACTTGGCTTGAGCCAAAGCAGCAACACCAGCTTGTGATTGGATTTGGTAACGAGTCATGTTCGCTGATTCTGAAGCGTAATCTACATCCAAGATCTGACTTTGAGCGGCAGACAAGTTTTGGCTATAGGTTGCAGACTCTGCCAATGCATTCTCGAAACGATTCTGAATAGAACCGAGAGTCGCACGACGAGTAGACAATGCGTTGATTGCAGTGTCCAAGTTAGCCAAGTTACCAGTTGCACCTGAAGCAGTTGAAGCAGCACCACTAGTTACAGTTTGGAATACAGTGCTCAATGAAGAGATTGCACCCAAAGTAGTGGACAAGTTGTTCATGTTGATGCTGATAGCGTCGTTTGTAGAACCATCGATACCAACTTGAATAGCCAAAGTACCAGTACCGTTCAACAATGATTGCTCATTGAAGTTGGCCAAAGTTGTGATTCGTTGGTATTCAGCTTGCAACTGAGTCATTTCAGTACCGATCATACCACGATCTGTTGTTGTGTAAGTTTCGTTAGAAGCCTGAACAGACAATTCACGGAAACGGATGAGAATGTTGGTCAACTGCTCGATAGAACCTTCAGCAGTTTGTACCAAAGAGATACCATCGTTGGTGTTGCGCATTGCTTGCTTTAAAGAAGTGTTGTCTGTTTCCATACGAGTAGCAACACCCAAGCCTGCAGCATCATCAGCTGCACGGTTGATACGAAGACCACTGGAAATCTTTTCCAATGAGTTGGATAGTGACTTTTGCGTGCTGCCCAACGAGTTGATTGAGCTGATTGCCGCTAAGTTAGTGCGTATTGACATAGCCATGATTATTTTCCTGGTTACGGGTTGAATGAGAATGTGATTTCAATAATGTTTTTCCATCACGAGATGTTGTCGGATGACAACGTCAATATTTTTAATATTTACAGTAGAATTGATCGTAAATTATTTCTTTCACAATAAGAAAACCATATCATAGAGCCCATAAACTAGATGATATCGCTTAGATCACAAAAGATCTCAAATCCGTTCAGGTTCTATCATAAGGGGGATCTTCCTTTCGAATATAGATGGAATCTACAAGTCATTTTCCAGACGGATAATGGAAGCCAGCCAAAATTAAATCATCTCTCCTATGCCACCAAACCAATGGATCTCTACGATCCAACACCGCACGCCAAACAACAGGGTAACGCCATACAAAGAATCCAAACCTTACGCGTAAAAATGCAAACACCATACAAAGAATCCAACCGACAATTCATTGTCGGTTGGATTCAGTCAAAAATCATCTGCCGGAACCCATTATTTAAAAGTTATCGATGATGACTATACTTAAACCTTGACTTATTTATGGGATGAGATTGGTATTGGGCCCACTACATAAAGTGACCATGTCATCACATGGTACATGTATGGTACAATAATGTTCAATATTTTAGATTGATTTGATTCTACAGGAAACAACAATTCAACCACATCCCAAATATTTTTTAAAATAGACTGGAACAGTACCAGACACAAACCATTATTTAAAGAGGAAGAATTCTTCATTTTCTATCTCGAATAGCCGATACTGCAATCACTCAACTCCTTAAGTATCGAGAGTCAAATGACCAACCCATTTTTAAATATTACGAATCGTTTCCCATTAGCACCCGTACCATTAGCGAATGAGCCCATATTTATACTCTCTACCATTTGGCGCTCAGGTTCTACAGCTTTGCAACGGTTATTGATCAGTGATCCAAGTATGCAAGTGTGGGGAGAGCCATACTCCAACACAAATCTCATCCCAATGTTAGCGCAGTCGGCACTAGCCTTAACAGCACCCGACTGGCCCCATGATCGCCATTTCATCAATCATCAAGTCATTCTAAACAATCCGGAGAACTATTTCATTGCCAATTGGTATCCACCAATACAGGCTATGTATGAAAGTCATAGGGCCATGTTGGATCGGTTGTTCAAACAACCTGCTGAAGATATGGGCAAAAAAAGATTCGGTATCAAATTTGTTCGTCTCAGTCTCTCAGAAATGCAGTACCTCCAATGGATATATCCTGATGCAAAGTTCATCATTCTCGTTCGAAACCCATGGGACTGCTGGCGATCATACAAAGGATATGACTGGATATACCGATGGCCGAAGGGGGTTATTACAACCCCAAAACAATTTGCAACCCTGTGGGAAAAACAAACCAGAGAGTTGATCTCGCATCCTGAAACCGACAACATCAAAGTGTTACGGTATGAAGATTTTATGCATCCAGAGTTTAACTGGGACCGTCTCAAAAAGTTCTGTAAACTGCCTGGTATTCGTCCAGAGATACTGGAAAATCGCATTATGGGAGTCAATGTACAACCAAAATCCATCACCAATGAGGATTGTGAAATCATCTCCAAGTCCTGTAAACTGTTGGCAAAACAACTGGGCTATCTAGGATTGAAGAATACCAATACAGAATCGGGTGTTGGAAGTTGGCGACTACCGACAGAATGATGACCACTTGTTCTATGTAGTGAAACAACTCAATATGAACACGGTCCCTTACGTTCACCACCTACCCGTTCGACCTCGTATGTACTAGTCTTATCATCCCAATTTGCAATAATGGTTGCCATTGGACCACCCCAGCCCCATGGAACACAACTAAAGTCCTCCCCTGCCCTAAGATTGGTGAGACCTTGAACCACTTCACAACCATCGTGTCTTGAACGTGGACCGTTGTGAATTCTGGGGTAGATACTCCAACTATCGCCTTCACATTGGTTAATTTCCTGAACCAATGCCCTCTCCCAACGATTGTGCTTATTGAATGCCGTGATATCAATGTAGATATCTCGAATCGTCCATCCGCTCATTGCAATGAGTCCGAAGATAAATGCTCTACGTTTCCAAATCGTATTCTTCCAACGAGCCCATGCCCACAGTAAACCCACAATAGAAAATGGAGCCATAATCATCACTGGAAGGACAATCATGCGACTAAAGGCAATCCCAAGTGAAAAGAGCCATCCGATCAGAGCTGCGCCCTGACCCAAAAAGGCCCAAAAGAGCATCCAATGTCTGTAGTCCCATTTACGCCAGCGAGGTATCAAAGGTGTAGCCGCGAGCAGAAACCAGCCCGCCGCCGAAGAGTCAAACATCAACCACAGTTGACGAAACAGATGCCGAGCTTTACGAGGGGTCAAATTTTCCGACAGCTCATTCCAATCAGAGAAACTGTCTGGCGATGCCATATAAGGAGTGAGTAAACCAAAATACTTAATGGACAACCACAATACGATCCCCCAACTTGAGAGCACAACCGCTTTAAGATTCCGCCTCAACAGCCAGTGTACAACAATTATCGGCCAACCCTCATATCGTACCAGTGCCAAAGCACCAATACACAGATCGCCCCATTCTGGCTTTATACGGTTCAGCAACAGTCCACCCATCAAGAAGAAGAGCAGAGTAGATTCCTGATAGGGTACGGAAGACCATACGACATAGGGACCAAACACCACAAACGGAAGAGACAACCAAAGTCCATATCGGAATGGATCCAAATTGGGATCGGCATTTTCACCATCAATGCCCTCTCGCATGGAAAGCGCAAGCTGGACAATCATCCCAATAGTGACTGCCCCTAGCGTAGAAAAAAACACACGTAAAATCACCGGTGTTCCACCGAGTTTCCCCACCACCCAAACCAAACTCTGTGTAGCGGGCAACCAGACTTGGATGTATAAATAATCTCGTCCGGCCCAACGCTGATAAGCGTCAAACTGGTAAGCATCGGGCATCCAAACAATCAACAGCACCCGAACCAAGAGTGCGATGAATGCGATGATGATTGGCGTTTTGAAAACTTCAAACCGAGTAGCATCTTTTATTGACATAGTATCGAAATAACGGATACAGCCAACCTTTTCAATCTCCCTCAGGCAAGCGAGACAGAAGTCGATTGGATGTGCGTTCGACTAAAACATCTTGAGATAGGGTTCCATCTTCTAAAATTGATCTAACAATCGGAGGTTGTCTGGCTATCGCTTCTAAGATTGATACGGTCAGTTCACCCACTTCCGTCTTCGAACGAACTCGAAAACTGGTACTTAAATACGGCACAACATCCTGTTGCTGTACATCTTCAGATTGAGACCAAAGATTAGAAGCCGCTCGAAACTTACGCTGAAGATCAATGGCTTCCGACTGATTGGACCTCTCTTGCAGACGCGCCTGCAAGTGCGCCGTCCACTCGACAAGGGTTCTCTTAGAAGCCTCTTCCAACTGAAAGAGGCGCCAAGCTGCTGCACTGTAAATGTGACAATGGTACTCCAATGGCACAACATCTAAGGGATTGCCAACAATTCGATCGGCTCCGGCATACGATACCCCAAGAGCCTCAGACCAAAGACGATGCTGCAGTTGACGCTGCAACTCCTCGTCTCGCCACCCCCAAGTGGTTTGAATCGCTCGATGCGCCGTTAAAACAGACTGCCAATCGGACTTCGTATCCGCATCAGGTGCCCTCTTTGCCAATTGTTGTATCAAATGATTTTGACAGTTGGTACTGAAAGATTTGGCCAACAAACAAATTTCTACCGCCGCAGCATATTGGACAACGCCGTTTGCACCCACCAGTCTCTCGGCTGTTGCAAATAAACACTCGTGATTCTCCTTAGTGGAGGTAAAATCACACAGCGTATACACATGAGTAATCTGACCTCTTCTAGCATACTCCAATGCCTCTTCGATTCGACAGGCCACATCGGCACAAGAAGATGCAATGGAATCTACAACGGTTATCTTTGAATCTTCTGTAGAAATGTTCTTTTCTTTGATCGGCATCCATAGGTGGGGTCTGCGATTTCTCTCAATACAATACTCTTGTGTCGATTCGGGCAACACCCCACACAGTTCTTCTGTTTGACCAGGGAATGCTTGTTGCAACGATTCAACGATGGCCAACCGCTCTGTAGGATCTTCAACCGCTCGAAGATTCTGTACCACCTGCACTGGATCGCTACGGTAAGCCTCTTCCCAATCTGTACTTGGTGACTGACAAGCCAGCAACCACCACATGAACATGCCTTTATGCGCGCACGAGCAAACGTTTGAGATTGGACAATGGCTTACGAATGGATGTCGGCAACTTACCTTTGACTTGTTGCGTGACCTCTTCGGGATCCAAATCAAAGAACAAGAATGTAAAAAGACTTGCGGCCTCGACATACTTCATGACGTCTTCTACATTCTGAATGGACTCTAGGTGGCGTTTCAAAATAGCCGGTCTGAGATAGAACTCTCGATAAAACTGACGGTGTAAATCAATCAAATCGTCAGACTCTAAGCCCCAAGGCACAAAGGTCGGCTCCCAAAAACTCTTCTCATTCTTAGTAGAACTCACAATACGGCCCCACTTGTGTCCCTCTTTATTCCAAATATCCAACTGAGGGGTCTCAGGCAGTAGTGTATTAATCTGAACCGTAATATCGTGAAGCGGTATGGATTTCGCAAAACGAATCGTTTCCAAAATGCTTTCACGAGTGTCTGGCATATGCCCAACCATAAAGAAAGCTTTTGGTCTCAATCCAACTTCATGGGCAGCGGTGATGGCGCTTTTGATCTTTTCCTGAGTAATACCCTTAGAAATAAAGTCGAGCACATCGTCGTGACCCGATTCAATTCCGAAACGAGTTCTCCAACACCCAGCCTTCTTCATTTTTTCAAGAAGTGGTCTATCGACGACTTCTACACGACTTGAGCATGTCCAAGACAACTTGGTCTCAAGACCTCTAGAGAGAATCTCATCACAGATGGCGTGGACGCGCCGCTTGTTGGCACAGAACAGTGAATCCACGATTGCAATATCCTTTGCACCATGAACCTCAACGAGCTCCTCCATTTCATCAACCACATACTTTGCGGAGTGAGAACGATATCCAGTCCGAGACTTCTGACAAAAAGCACAAAGATGTGGACAACCTCTAGAGGTAATCATCGAGTATTTTGGCATACCGTGGTTGTCGATTGGAATCGGTTTATACACAGTGGTCTTCGGAATCAAATGGCGAGCGGGTTTTGGAAGCTTATCCAAATCCTTAAACTTAGGGCGAGCCTGGGTAAAAGACAATTCATACCCAGTTTCAAAAGAGCCATCGGGTTTTCGATAGACAATCCCTTCGATATCAGGAAAGCCTGAAATATCGTCGTGAGCATGATCCGCAAAATAGTTCACCAATTCCAACATCGTGAACTCGCCTTCGTTCATCACACCAACATCGAAACAAGTGTGCGACATCGCTTCATGCGGGACCAAACTCACATGATAAGAGCCCAGAACGATAGGAACCTTAGGCATAGAGGCTTTCAAGCGATTTGCGAGGCGACACGTCGTATCAAAGGTGACCGTAAAAGAACCAATCCCGATTATATCTGGACCCCATTCTTCAACACGTGAATTGGTTGATTCCACATCCATAAGTTCCGCGGCAGCATCGATAACTGCAACCTCATGCCCATGCTTTTCAAGCAAAGCTGCGATATACAAAATGCCCAATGGAGCGGAATTGTAGAATAGATACTGAGTAACTGGACTCACGTGACCTTCTTCCAAAACACAATCTATGGGTGGGTTAATCAACATGACACGCATGATGGTTCTCCTAAATCAATGAGAGAATTCTATCTCTTATTATAAT
>CALDQI010000925.1:0-4595 GCA_937911635.1 uncultured Pseudomonadota bacterium
TAATCTCAAAGAAATTATCATTTTTTTTGATAATTTGTCTCTCAAAAGTTTCTGATCTATCTAAATTATTTTTGTTATCAAATTCAACTTTATCAAAGTTATCTTCTTCTAGAAATTTTTCATCACTTGGAAGAGGGATCTTGAAGCCATAATAAGCTATCAATAATTCTGGGTATCTCTCGCTTAATATCTCACTTAAGATTATTGCAGTCTCAATTTCGTCAACGAGGTATCGAATCGATCCGAGAGGCGCAAATCGGTACAGGATTGTCGCGTGCGGACGTTGTGGACTGGGTCCAAAAGGCCAACACAATCTTAGACGTACATACCGATATCGATTTGGTTATCGTACAATTTATTGGAAACGACTGTCAGACCATCGTAAACTCTGATCATGAAATCCTTGCGCGCTATGGTAGCGACCAGTGGCTCGACGTATACTTGAAGCGATGGGAGGCTCTATACCAAGCCGCTAAGGATCACAATGTACAACTCATCATCGTTGGATTGCCGGTCATGAAAAGCACTCGTTTCGACACTAAAATTCATACGGTCAGCCAAAAGGTCTTTGAATGGGCTGAGCAGCATCAGGTACCGGTCATTCCAATTCGGTCTCTCACAACAGACCCCTCGGGTGAGTATCAGCAATACCTGACGATCGACGACAAGCCCCTCAAGATGAGATTAAAAGACGGCGTTCACCTAAGTTATCAAGGCTCTAAGGTGATCAGTACATACATTTTTAGCAGACTACAAGAAACGTTTCAATGGACCACCGAAATGCCTCCTTCCAAGGTAAAGGACTAAGTTTTCAATACTCGGAGCAACTTTTGGTTGATCAACCTCTCTCGATTAAAGTGTGTTGAACGATTCAATCGATTGAATGTAACCTATGGCAAAACTCGACTGTTTCGGTTAGAGTCTCCCATCACTTCTTTCTCGAGGAGCACAATGTTTTTTCAAGACATGATATTCTCTCTCCAACAGTTTTGGGGCAAGCAAGGCTGCGTGATTTTGCAACCTTACGATATGGAAATGGGTGCCGGTACCTTCCACTGGGCCACATTTTTGCGCAGTATTGGACCGAAGCCATGGAATTGCGCATATGCACAACCGTGTCGGCGACCTACAGACGGTCGATATGGAGAAAACCCGAATCGTCTTGGACACTATTATCAGTTCCAAGTATTGATGAAACCCTCACCCCCAAACATTCAAGACCTCTACATAGAGTCCATCAAGGCTCTCGGTGTAGATCTAACCAAACACGACCTGCGATTCGTAGAGGACAACTGGGAATCACCGACCCTCGGAGCATGGGGCCTCGGATGGGAGGTCTGGCTTGACGGCATGGAAATCACTCAGTTCACATACTTTCAGCAATGCGGTGGAATCGAACTCAATCCGATCTCTGTCGAACTCACCTATGGACTTGAACGAATCGCGATGTACCTTCAGAAGGTTGATCACTTCAAAGACATCCAGTGGGTCGAAGGGGTTAGCTATGGTGACGTCTACATGCGAAATGAGCGAGAGCAAGCCGCCTACGCGTTCGAACATTCGACAACAGACCAACTGTTTGAACAGTTCTTACACTGTGAGTCAGAGAGCCTAAAACTCTCTGAAGCAGGCCTTGCCCTGCCCGCTTATGAACAGTGCATCAAGAGTTCACACATCTTCAATTTACTCGATGCACGAGGCGTTATTTCAGTTACAGACCGCGCACAATACATTCGTCGCGTTCGAACATTGGCTCTGGGTGCAGCCAACGCATGGAATCAACCTTCTGAAGGAGCACAATAATGTCGACCAAAGATTTGCTCATCATTGTCGGATGTGAAGAACTTCCCGCTCGATACGTGCAATATGCTGCTACAGAGCTGCAAAAGAACGTTCTAAAAATCATAAAAGGAATCGAACATGGACCGTCACAGACATACGCCGCTCCAAGACACATTGCCGTATCGATTTCTGCAGTGGCTACCCACGCCAAATCTGAAGTTAAAGTCGTCACTGGACCACCGGCAGATCGAGCATTTGTTAATGGAGAGCCCACCAAAGGCGCCATCGGATTTGCACGTGGAAAAGGCGTCGACGTATCCGACCTCAAAATCATTGAGGGACCCCGTGGACCTGTAGTGGCTGTAGAAGTTCAAACAGGTGGCGAATCTACAGCTGAATTACTGCAACAAGGAATCTCGGACGCCATTTTAAAGATGGACTTTGAGAAGTCCATGAGATGGGGGAACGGTTTGGTTTCTTGGGCTCGTCCCATACATAGACTCATCGTCTTGTTTGGAGATGAACATATTCCCTGCACAGTAGGAGATGTGTCTTCTAGTACAATGGATTCTGGGCATCGATTGTTCCCAACACCTTTTGAAGTAACGTCTACCTCTGAGTGGATTGCACTAATGAAGGAGAATCGCATCCTCGTCGATAGAGATCATCGCCGAGAAGTCTGCTCTACACAGCTGAACACATGGACCAAAGATTTGAACGCAACCATCAAGGACTGGGATCTGCTCGATGAAGTTGTAGACTTAGTTGAGTACCCCAACACCATCCGCTGTCAATTTCCAGAAGACCTACTAGAGCTGCCTCCAAGATTGCTGGTAGAAGCAATGAAACTTCATCAGCGTGTCTTTCCACTCTACAATCCCGATGACACTCTTCGATCTGATTTTCTGGTGATCACCAACCATCCTTATGCAGACCAACCTGATGTTGCAGCGACAATTGCGGAAGGCAACAAGCGCGTTCTAACCGCAAGATTCTACGACGCCAAGTTCTTCTTTGCTGAGGATCGGAAGAAGACCCTACTAACACACGGCGAACGGTTGCAAAACATGCGGTGGGTCCGAAAGGGTGGCACCGTTGCGGAGAAGGTTCAGCGGTTGGAAGACATGAGTTCCAAGTGGGCACCACTCTTTGGGGCAGACCCCGCTCTACTCAAACGAGCCGCCACCCTTTGCAAATGTGACCTAACGACTCAAATGGTTAACGAGTTTGCTAAATTACAGGGACACGTCGGTAAATTACTCGCAGGTTTTGATGGTGAAAACGCCTCGGTATGTGCTGCCATTGAGGAGCACTATTTACCACAAGGAGCCGTGGAGGCCTACCCTGAAACACCGGAAGGTTTGGCTCTTGCATTCATCGATCGATTGGATTCTTTGCAACGCTGTTTTGAGTTGGGATTGCAACCAAAAGGTTCCTCGGATTCTTTGGGACTTCGGCGAGCAGCCAATGGATTGGTACGACTGCTTCTATCATGCAACGTTTCGTTATCCTTCTCATCATTTTTGGATGGGGCACTGCTGGATTTTGTCCTTGCCAGAATGAAGTCCCATTTTCAAGAGTCCTATGGCGGTGACATCGCCGCGGCTGTCTTTGCAACCGGATTGGATTGCCCAGTCTCTTTAAACGGTAGAATGATTGCAATGCAACGGCTCAGTCAATCGGAAAACTTTTCCGATATGCGAGCAACATTCAAACGAGTCATGGGTCTGACAAAAGAACACACAGAGACAAACCTGTCTGGCATCACTTGGGTACACCCAACTGAATCCGCTCTAGCTGCGGCGTTCACATCGACTCACAATACGGTAACCGAGCAACTCTCCGCACAGGAGTATTCTTCAGCACTCGAGTCTCTCTCCAATCTAAAGTCACACATCGATGCACTCTTTGATGCAGTCATGGTGATGGATGAAAATCCAACGATTCGACAGAATCGATTGTCTTTATTGAGGGCCATCGCAGATGATTTTCGACATTTTGCAGACTTTACCATCCTTTCCACTTGAAGTATCCGCACAGTTGAATAATTCACAGAAGCAATGCATTGTCTCTTTGACCATTGTACGATGTCCTCAATAGAGCATTGAGAACCCGTTATTATTTTGGAATCCTTTACATACAAACCTCCTTTGGAGAATAGCCATGAGCACATTGATTTATAATTTTGGAGACAACACTGCAGATGGCGGTGCAGAACTCAAGCATTTGCTTGGAGGCAAAGGTGCCAATCTGGGTGAAATGAGTCGTTTGGGACTGCCTGTCCCTCCGGGATTTACCATCACTACAGAAGTCTGCCTTAGTTTCTTTGCCAACGACGGTGCTTGGGTAGATGGTTTGGCCGACAACATCGAAACCTCAATGCAGCTACTTGAAGAGCGGACAGGACGTCAGTTTGGATCATCGACCAATCCACTGCTCGTATCGGTTCGATCTGGTGCACCCGTCTCAATGCCAGGTATGATGGATACCATCCTAAATCTGGGTCTCAATGATGCCACCGTAGAAGGCTTGGCTGTACAGACAGGAAACCCTCGATTTGCGTACGATGCATACCGTAGATTTGTAAAGATGTTTGGAGATGTGGTACTTGGGATTCATTATGCCCTGTTCAACCGCGCGGAAACTGATTTCAAAAAAGGAAAATCCGATGCAGAGCTAACCGTTGAGGATATGAAGGGACTCATCGCAGTATACAAGCGGGTCATCCGCAATGAGCGCTTGGATATACCTGACTCTCCCAAAGCCCAACTTCGATTGGCCATCGACGCAGTTTTCAATTCTTTGAGGTGAGC
>CALDQI010000926.1:0-1228 GCA_937911635.1 uncultured Pseudomonadota bacterium
AAGGAGTTGTATGCCTTCTCTTTGGTTCCAAGTTCCATTTAGCACGCTGTCCAAGGCTTGTTCTGCAAAAGATTCCAATAATGAACTGTCTTCAAAAACAGACACCAATCCTTGACGCTCTCGCATTTCTTCAATCAAGATAAAAGCCTCTTCTTCCAGTTGATCTGGCTGATCTATCTCAAGCCCCACATCTTCAGTCATAAACAACGGGTGGACAGGAGTACCTTCACCCACATACACAGGTACAGACACATTTCCTTGATTGGATGTGACTTGAAGCCACCACTCTCCAGCATCCATACGTTGTTTGAGGGGCAACCGACCCTGTTGAATATCGCCAACTGGCGTCAACAGACTGTATTCCCCTTCTCCTTCCACTACCAATTCCGCACCAACATCGAGTTCTCGAGAAAAGCCTTCAGTCAGGGGGCCATTATTGGAAAACAATACGACCCAACGATCCATAGCCCCTTTTCTAACTCGTACAACACCGATGCGTGTTGCCGAAGTTGTTTGAAGGATCTTTTGAAGGTCCTTGGGAAATTGATCGACATCAACATCCCCAACGATAATTTGATCAACGGGATACGGATACCCTGCTCTAACGGCTGCCCATTGTGCATCTTGCAATCGAATTGGTCGGTCTACCACTTTGAGGGCGATCTCAGCTGCAGCACCCGACAAGGATTCACTCCATGGCAGTTCTCGGACCATCTGTGCCACCAAAAAGTCTTTGGGAGTGTCTATGTCAACGCTGTAGCGGACTGCTTGAGGGGCTGGGATCTTTGGAATCGAAGGTAGAGGTCCCGTTGAAGAACTTGGACCTTTAGGACCACAAGCCAATCCGAATAGAAGGATCATAATTGAGTCGACTCTGTTTCAGGACCATTTTTAGAACGAAGTACAGTCAATTTATGCTGATATTTCGATTGAACGATATCTACCAGCACGAGTACGACAAGTGAGAAATAAAAGGTCGTCTTGGACAGTGGCTCCACATGATATCCAAAGAAGGATAAATGCGCTTCATGACCTCCCTCTCCCAATAGAACAACTCCAACAATCAACAAAACAAACATCCCTAGGACTTCATATTGGCGGTTTTTTGATAGAAATTCAGATACAACATCTGCCAAGAACAGCATTGCCAATCCAGATGCGACAATAGCCGTCGCCAACACAAGAAATACATCTGTGATCGCAAGTGCAGACAAAATCGAGTCAAAAC
>CALDQI010000927.1:0-1302 GCA_937911635.1 uncultured Pseudomonadota bacterium
TAGACATCCGAACGAGAATCGGATTTCCACCAACGAAACCCACCAAAGAGCCGTACGGCCATGGATGGTTCTTCCCTCAGCATAAAGTGGTCCTCAGTACACTGCTCAGCGAGAAAACGACGTGCGTTGTCGAACTTGGAAGTTGGCTGGGAATGAGCTTCTTGAGACTACACCGACACTTTGCTCTACCGGTAGGGATTCACCGTATGCTTCGCTCGGTTTTAAAACGATGTCTCCTTTGAAGTTCAATGGTTGTCCAATCAGGCGTTCTCCTAGAGCAGGTGGGTCGGTCTCCATTAGCCCAGGTATAAACGTCAGTGGCTCGAGATCTCTTGTACTACCGATTTCTGAACCATCTTCCATCTTGATATCATAGTGCATTGTAACCAAATACCCGCGTTCAATTGTACTCATTGTTTCTCCTCTTGTTCAGACTACATAACCCATATTAAAAAGCAAGGAAACACTCCAACTGGAGTGTTTCCCACAAGCATCTTCGTCGTGTATCGAACTTTTATGCTCGGATGTACTCATATTCAAAAGCTTGCCCATTGATACCGCGATTTGGAGCCGCAATCCAGTTGGCACATTGGCCCTTCTCGTGTACTGGTTTCATCAGAGAGATGACATATTGACGGTCTTCTTCAGTTGGAAGCCATGAATCTTCATTTTGCTTGAACTCGGTTTCAGTGATGATGTCCCCATTCAAGTTGAAGAAGTTGTCAGCATAGATGCCTTGTCTTCTATGGAATCGGGGTGAGGGGAGTGTCACTTGGAAATCTGCCCCTTCTTTTCGAAGCGTTTTGTTCCATGCCCGAAGTACCCGCTCGCAATCTTCACGATAAGCGTCACGTAGGACTTCATTCATCGCTGAACGCAATGAGACATCCTTCTCGGTGAGTCGCCCATTTTCCACGACCGTCATTCGTTTGACTTGACCCAGTGCACTATGGTCCTCGTAATTACGAGCCTCTTTCCAACGTCCTTTGATGCCGGATGCGAAGAACTCAGCGGCATTGTTTGAAATCTCAGAACCGAAAAGGTCCAAACAGTAGGAGAACCAGTAATTGACATACTTTTGTATGGTTTGTAGATCAATTCCGCCCTGGTTACGAACGTCGCCGTTGGGGTCTAATTTCTCGAGCTGCACAGCGCGCTGGAGAATGCGAGAGATACCTTTTTGCCCGACAGACAAGTGGTGTGCTTCTTCAATCAACATGAACTGGCAGGTTCTCGACAGTGGGTCGAAGGCAGATTCCGCTAGCGCTCCAAGCTGGTATTTTCCATCTCTATCTGCAAAGG
>CALDQI010000928.1:0-5058 GCA_937911635.1 uncultured Pseudomonadota bacterium
GTTCTTCCTACTGCGGCACTTGCATGTGTGGTTGTAGATGACTCTATGGACTTGGGTATTGTCATTACTGCTTCTCACAACCCAGCTACGGACAACGGTATCAAGTTGTTTTCACACAGAGGCGATAAACTCAACACATCTGAGCAATCAGAATTCCAAAACGGATTCCTGAACAACCCAAATCGTAAACAGGGCACAGCCAAGCAACATCCTTCTCCTACACAAGCCTGGCTGAGTCGACTTCCCTCTCCAGATTTATCAGGGAAAAATATCTTATTGGACTGCGCACATGGAGCATTGGCACCTTTTGGTCAAAACATTCTCGAGGCATTGGGAGCAACAGTCACAGTCATCGGCTCCAATCCCAATGGACATAATATTAATGATAAAGTTGGGGCATTGTACCCTCCTAAGTCTGTTACGGAACATGATCTCGCCCTTTGCTTCGATGGCGACGCCGACAGATTAATTATCTGTACATCTCAAGGTATTTTAGATGGTGATGACATTTTGTATCTGATGAAAACAGGCATTCAAGGACCTCTCGTTGGGACAATTATGTCAAATGGAGGCTTAGAAGCAGCCTTAGACCACCGTCTACAAAGATCCAAAGTGGGTGACCAACACGTGGCCGCCCTAATGACAAAACACGATTCGATGTTGGGAGCCGAACCCAGTGGACACATTATTTTTAAGGATGGGGACATGCCTGCAGGTGATGGGATGTATGCAGCATTAAGAATCCTTGACCACTGTACAGACTCACTAGATGTGAACTGGGAACGCTGGCCAACGGCCCAAACAAACATTCGCTTTAAAATTGAACAGCTACCAAATCATGAAAAACCGACCTTGACCGATTGGAATTCAATTGAAGAAGCACATAGAACTGGTCATCGAACCGTTGTCCGTTATTCTGGAACTGAACCAAAGTTACGAATATTGGTTGAGGGACCTCAAGCAAAGGACTTTTGTCAGGCTATTGCTGATGAGTTTCTAAAGAAGGTGAGTCCTTGAGAAACCATGTGTTGGAGGAAACATGAGACATCCTGCCAGATTGGGTGTAAACATCGATCACATTGCGACATTGAGACAAGCGAGACGGTCGCCATACCCAGACCCAGTTACGGGTGCTGTAATGGCAGAGTTGTACGGAGCCGCACAAATCACATGTCATATTCGTAGCGATCGCAGACACATTCAGGATCGTGATCTGTCCCGGCTCAGGGATGCTGTACAGACCCAACTCAACGTTGAAATGGCGGCAACTGAAGAAATGATTCAACTAGTTGGAGGAATCTTAGAAGTAGATCCCGGAAGACACCGTGTCACACTGGTACCAGAGAACCCTACTGAAATCACTACCGAAGGTGGCTTGAATGTCGTAGGCAATGCAGCACTCATACAAAATACGGTCAGAGAACTGGTTACCAAGAACATTGCTGTATCTTTATTTATTGATCCGGAATTAGAGCAAGTGAGAGCCTCGGTAATTGAAGGGATAGACATGATCGAGATCAACACGGCGAAATATGCTGAGGGCGATCTAAACGACATTGAAAGAATCCGTACGGCTGCTCGAGAAGCCGAACGACTCGGACTAACTGTTGCAGCCGGTCATGGGCTCACCCACCACAATCTGGGATTGCTGGTAAGGGAAGTTCCTGAAATTGTTGAATACAACATCGGCCACAGTATTGTGGGCAGAAGTATTTTTGTTGGTTGGGAAGCGGCGATCAAAGATATTCTGTCGATAATTGGTTCATCTGAACTATAAGTTATGTAAAGTTTTATACAAGTTGTAACAATTGTGATCACTATGATTGTATCTAGGATACATCGGCGAATGTAAGCATAAAACCACCTATGGAAACACTGTGCATATTCGTAAGGATAATTATCTTAATTATTCTTGGCAAGGTGGTGCAGATAACATATAATGTACATGTCGCGAAAAACATTTAAAGTGGTGGGATTTTCTTCCGTATACCCATTATACATTCCTTCCACACTTGTAGGAGAGTAGCATGACACTTGGCCTAATCAGTTTATTAATCAATTCTGCAGAAGCAGTCCCCCTATCATCTGTCCCTGCGGGTGGACTGATTATTTCAGAGATCATGCACGATCCAGTTGTTGTAGCGGACTTCCGTGGTGAATATATCGAGATTCACAACACGACTTCCAATGAGATTGACATCAATGGCTTGGTCGTTGCAACCGCAAATGAAGCAGGTTTCACGGTCAATCAAAGCATCAACGTTTCAGCCGGTGGTTATTTGGTCCTCGCAGCCAATAGCAACTCGAACAACAACGGTGGAAATACCAATGTCGATACTTCCTATTCATATTCATCATTCAAACTCGGTAAGAATGACTCGGTTACGATTAGCGATGGCAGTACTACATTTGATAGTGTAACTTACAGCAGTTCAACATTCCCTGTTAGCTCTGGCGCAGCGATGATTCTGAACAACGGATCGTTGGATTCCTCTAGTAATGACTCTGCCTCCAACTGGTGTACGTCTGGAACAGTCTTTGGTGATGGTGACTTCGGTACCCCTGGTTCTGCCAATGACGGTTGTTCAACAGTTGCTGATATCGGCGTCGGTGATTTGGTTATCAGTGAGATAATGTGGGATCCAACAAAGGTTGCTGACTTCCGTGGTGAGTGGATTGAGATTTTCAATGCCAGTGGCGCTTCTTTGAATATCAATGGATTGGTTATCAACTCTTCGGGGAATGGTGGACATACGGTCAACAGTGATGTCGTTATTCCTGCCGGCAGTCAGGTACTGTTAAATGTTCGTTCTGCATCATCAGCAAATGGTGGTACTACTGGTGACTACACCTACAACTATTCGGATGTCAACTTCGGAAAAAATGACTCGCTAACACTCGTGGCTGGAGCTACAACTGTGGATAGTGTCTCATATACCTTCTCAGCTTTCCCAGTTGTAAATGGTAAAAGTATCACATTGTCCCCTTCTACGTTGACCGCATCCGGTAATGACAGTTCTTCAAACTGGTGTGAGGCAACGAGTACCTACGGCGATGGTGATTTCGGTACACCGGGCAGTTCAAATGACACCTGTAGCGATGTCGATGGTGATGGTGACGGACTCACCGTGGCACAAGGCGACTGCGATGATACGGATGCTGCGATTACAAACTTTACATACTTTAGAGATGCTGACTCCGATACCTATGGAGATGCGTCGAATACAACAACCGGTTGTACTGTACCTGCAGGATTCGTAGAAGTTAACGGCGACTGCGATGACACTCGTTCCGATGTGAACCCACTGGCAACTGAAATCTGCGATGGTCTTGACAATGACTGTGACACTGACATCGATGATGCCGACTCTAGCGTTGATGCCTCTACTGGAACCACATACTATGCCGACGATGACTCTGACACTTATGGGGATGACCTCGACACTCTACAGCAATGCGATGCCCCTGCCAACTACGTCTCGATTCCAGGTGACTGTAATGATGCCGATATAAACATCAATCCTGGTGCTACGGACATTGCCAATGACGGAATTGATCAAAATTGCGATGGCGTTGATAACGACGGTGGTGACAACGATGGTGATGGTTTTACGGTGGCACAGGGAGATTGCAACGATAACGATTCAAGCATCAACCCCGGTGCGACGGAAACATGTGACACAGTGGACAATGACTGTGATGGTCTCATCGATGATGATGACACAGGCCTAACTGGAACCACAACATTCTTCTTAGACAACGATGGTGATGGCCACGCAGGGTTTTCTCAAGTACAAGCCTGCGTTCAACCTGCCGGTTCATTTACAACCAGAACAGACTGTAATGATTCAAATGCTGCACGCTATCCTACTGCAACAGAGGTTGTAGGGAACGGAATTGATGAGGACTGTGACAACGGAGACTTGTGTTTTGTTGATTCAGACAATGATGGGTTCCGCTCGGAATCCACAGTTGCATCTGCAGACTTAGACTGTTCAGACTCCGGTGAAGCTACACCATCTGCTTCTCTAGACTGTGATGATTCTGATGGAAGCATCAATCCAAATGCCACTGAAGTATGTGACGGCGTAGACAATGATTGTGATACTGACATCGATGATGCCGACAGTGGTGTAGATACCTCAACCGGCTCTACATTCTTTGCCGACACAGACAACGATCTCTACGGTGATGCGAATTCAACCATACAAGCTTGTTCAAGACCGACCGGTTTCGTCGTCAATTCTAATGACTGTGACGATACTGACTTCACACTTAAGCCCATCGATACAGACGGTGACGGAGTCGATCGTTGCAACAGTGACTGCGATGACTCCGACGCCAACACTTTCCCTGGCGCAGCGGAATCAGAAGCAGACAATACACAGTGTATGACCGATGCTGACTCTGATGGATTTGGTGACACCTCGGCACCAACAGGTGGTACAGCTGGGACAGACTGTGATGATACAGAAGCAACAACAAACCCAGATGCATCTGAAGTTTGTGATGGTATTGACAACGATTGTGACACTGACATCGATGATGCCGACAGTAGCCTAGACTTAAGTTCAGCCACCACATGGTTCGCTGATACAGACAGTGACACATTTGGGGATTCAAACTCCAGTCAAGTTACTTGTTCACAACCCGCGAACTTTGTTGCCGACAATACTGACTGTGACGATACCTCTACGGCTGTCAACCCCAATGCAACCGAAGTTTGTGACGGTATCGACAATGACTGTGACACTGACATCGATGATGCTGATAGTAATGTAGATACCTCAACTGGTTCTACCTTCTTCACCGATGTTGACCTCGATGGGTTCGGTGGTTCCAATACTGTAGATGCTTGTTCTCAACCTGCAAATACATTCGCCACCAATACTGACTGTGATGACTCCGATGGAAGCGTCAATCCTGGTGCTACTGAGGTTTGTGATGGTATTGACAACGATTGTGACACCGACATCGATGATGCTGACTCTAGCGTTGATTTGAGTTCAGCCACCACATGGTTCGCTGATACAGACAGTGACACATTTGGGGATTCAA
>CALDQI010000929.1:0-3604 GCA_937911635.1 uncultured Pseudomonadota bacterium
CTCCCGGAGCAGGTCACACTGCTAAAGGTTATGGTGTTCTTGGAGCCAATAGGAACCTTCAATCTATTCGTATTACTGACAGCTGCGGTGTTGTATAGCCTCTTAAAGAAAGGTGGAATTGTATGCGCCACCAAGATGATTCAGGGGACAATCAAATGTTTCCGAGTATCAATCCAGCAAACCATGCGAGCATTCTGGTCGCCATTCCATCTGTAGACTTACGAGGCTTGTATATCGATACAAAATTCAACGAGAGGTCTCCCAGATGCCTTGCAGTGATGTCTTTTAGCCCTCTGGTTATCTCTTGCTCAATATCTTCCACTGAACTCGAGTAAGGCATCGGTGGACGAAACGATACGTATGTGATGGGCTGCTCATTGTCTTTATACAAATAATCGATTGCTACAGGAACGATTGGAATCCGCAGCTGCTCTCCAAGAATCGTTACGCCCTTTTTAAATTGCAATGGAGTGTGATGTGTAGGACGGTGTTCGCCCTGTGGGAAAATCCAAAACTGTGTTGGTGTTGTATTGAGGGCTTTGGCATGGATGAGTTGTTGTATTGCATCGCCTTTAGACTGAGTGTTGATGGGGACTGCACCGCACCATCTCAAGAAGGGAAGTCGTTGTAGGGTATCTTTTGCGACGAAGACAAATGCCCGAGCACTTAGTTTTTGGCTCAGAACAAAATACAAACATGAATCCCAATACGAAACGTGATTCGGAGCAATGATGACTCCTGGTTTTAATGCGAGGTCTGAGATCTCATCGATGCCGTGAACGTAGACGGCGTCCATGTTCTGATCCAGTCTTTGTGACATCATTCTGTGAATGTATCTGAGGAACCAGTCGACTCTTTCATCAGAAGGAAGAGTGAAACCCTTCTCCGTAGAACGATTGGAGTTAGATGTTCGCATTGTCGTAGGTCCGTCCTTTCCATTTAACAGTACCCAATAAGGTTTGAATACCTGAATTGATGAAAATGCCCACAACGATTATGGCTGCGATAGGGTGTAGAAATGTATGAATAAGAGGGTGAGAATATCGGAACACCATCAACCATCGAATTGCAAAATTAAATCCTACACTGACGAAGGTAAGTAGCTGTAGTTCTGCTGACAGGAATGGAGTACACGCCAATAAAATGAACGGTATGATAAAGCAGGTCGTATACAAACAGATTGCAAAGAGCCAAAGTGGAATGACTTGTCGCACTCCCAGGAACATATTTTTACTGAAACCGTTCCAGATCGCTTGGAAAGAGTCGTACATTCTGCAGTGAGCGATTTCAAACCCATCGATAAATCTGACGGTGAGGCCAAGATTTTTAAACCGAGTTGCTAAGGCCATATCATCGACCAACTCCGCTGGGATAGCTTCATATCCACCAGAGGTTTTATAGGCTTCTCTTCGAATCATCAGTACCTGTCCGATGGCAACTGTCATCGAAGGGAACGGAAAGCGACGAACAAACTCCAATGGTAGCCATGCCAAAATGGTCAGTGGCAGAAATGGCATCAACATCTTCTCGCCCCACGTGTTCATGACTTGCTTCGGAAGGGCAGACACCATGTCAGAAGGAAGACGTTCAGATTCAACAGCATTCAACAAATGACCAATTCCATCAGGTTGGATCGTGGTATCTGCATCAATAAACAGAAGGACATCCCCTTTGGCATGTAGGGACAGGTGATGGCAAGCGTGATTCTTTCCAGCCCAACCTTGAGGAAGGGGACCCCCTTGAAGAACGCGAAGTGATGGATAGCGTTCCTTTAATCCATTCAGTATTGTAGACGTTCTATCAGTGCTGTTGTCGTTGTAAACGATGACTTCAAATGGCGCGTGATGACCTGCGTATATATGGTCAATGCACGTTTCAACATTCATTTCTTCATTTCGTACAGGAATCAGTACTGAAACACGTGTATCACTGAATGAGGCAGGCTCCATAGGTCGGTTCCAGGTGAGTAAATTAATGCACAAAATGAGCAGAGGTATGATGGGCAACAATACAATGTAAGTCATGGTTCTGTCGATGTTTTTCGGATTGTAGGAAGATACCACCATGGCACATAGGGATGCCGATGATGTTCAGAGTGATAGCCGAAGTGAAAACAGGTAATCAACGATAGCCAATGAGGGTAATTATTCGATCGAGCAGGGAAAGTGTCCGGTTCAAAAGTTCCTCTGTGTGGTAAATAAGTGCCAAAATAAAAAAGCTGGATAGTACTCAGTACTTGAGGAGCTATCCAACAAAACCACATGGCCTCTACAGGGATTCCCAGTCCTCTATCGAACAGTGTAAACCAGAAGGACATCCATACGAATGGATGCCATGTGAGATAACTCTTTAAAAATGACAGATACCATTTGAAACCAAGCATGATTGATGACTGCTTGTCTTGAGGATGGTAGTCTGGGTCTCTATCGGTCGCCGTATCACTGTGATGAAGAACGTGTCCTTCTAAGAGGGTGTCATACTGTAGTCCGGCGTACAACAACAGTGCTGCCTGTCCAATAATTCGATTGAGTTTCGTGTTTGTTGGACAAACGGAGTTGTGCATACAGTCGTGTGCTGTAATAAAAAGCCCTGTAAACAGCCAACAGTTAAAAAGCATCCAAAGCACAGTGATAACCGTAGGAATCATTCCAAAAGTCGACACAGCCCCCACAACACTGATGGGGGTGCTCATCATGAGGATTGTTGCCCACCTCTTTCCGATGGATGTTTGATTTGGAATTGTGTGCATTCAAATTTTACTCTGTAGGTTTTATATACATATAAAGTAGAAGATCGGCTATGGAAGTCTTACTGTCGATGTTTTAATGCAAATAGGAGCACACCATTTGACCATTCACCATTGAGAGTCCGCTAGTGAGGTGTGCTTTTATAATGCATCAATGGGTGAAATATACTGCATATAAAAATAACTGTTTTTAAAATATCTTTCTCAAATACTGTATTCAGACCGATATTTTTGGATGAATGGAACTGGATCACCATATCTTTTTCTAATCACACTTTTATAAATGAACAGGTTTTGAATGCAATAATTGCTTAAAACCGATTCATAGTGCATGAAACACTGGTCAATGTATGCTGTTGACTTACAATTTAGTATTCAAAGCCTCTCTTTGAATAGATAATGAATAGGTAAATCAACGGAGTTAACAATGAACACCTTTCTATTGGCGGCCGCTAATCTAGCTGAAACAGATTATACCGGCTTTACTTTTTTCATCGGTACAATGGCAATGATGGCTGCGACAGCATTTTTCCTTTTAGAGAGAAATTCTGTTGAAGGTAAATGGAGGCTGTCTCTTACAGTTTCTGCATTGATCACTGGTATCGCATGTGTGCACTACTACTATATGCGTGATTTCTGGATTCAGACTGGTACATCACCTACAGCGTTTCGTTACATCGACTGGATTCTTACGGTACCTCTCATGTGTGTTGAATTCTACTTGTTGACGAAGCCTTTCGGCGCCAAGGGAAGCACTTTGTTCAAGCTGATCGTAGCGTCGACGTGGATGTTGGTTACTGGTTACATCGGTGAAGCAGCAATCTTGGGCGGTGGTTCGGTCCTTTGGGGATTCATCTC
>CALDQI010000930.1:0-4020 GCA_937911635.1 uncultured Pseudomonadota bacterium
AGCCAGCCGAAATAACCAGCACCATTGCCATACAAAATGTGATTCAGCTTTTTGAAGATCTCAGAATGCAACGTCTCTTGACCCATATCAACGATACAACCTTATTGTCAGCAATCCAGCAGCGTCGTATAGAAACTCTGTCCTGGTATACCACTGTACATCGCGAGCCATATTCCTCACAAGAATTGCAGCTGAGACCCAACCTCATCAATTTTCATCCTGTCAAGAAGGGAGAGCCTCTTTCCGCAGATGGTACCCCTCCACTCATAGCGAGCTGTGATGGTAGATTGCTGTTTCCAAAGTATCCCAAGCGAGACTCAAACGGTGTTGTCTGTGAAACCTTACCCAAAGAAATTTATCGAATCATTCGAAAGGTCTCATCCGACTAAGTACACTGAGTCAGTATTCAGCTAGCTTGAGTACTCAAAGCAGGATTTAAATGAGTCACCTTAGGCTGATTCAGTCGAAGCATCTCCATCGCATGTTCACGAGTTCTATCGGTGATCTCAACGCCGCCCAACATGCGAGCGACTTCATCACATCGTTCGGTAAAGGAAAGATACCGGGTGGCGGAAGACGTACGGTTGTCTGTTACCTCTTTACGGACGTGCAAATGATGATGGGCACAAGAAATAACCTGTGGCAAGTGCGAAATACAGAGTACTTGACGTCCATCTCCCACTTGCTGTAGTTTTTGACCGACCGTTTCAGCAACGCCACCACCAATTCCAGTATCCACTTCATCGAAGATGTAGGAACCCACAGGGTCACTTTGAATGAGCGCCACTTTCAAAGAGAGTAGAATACGACTCAACTCACCACCAGAGGCAATCTTCGCCAAGCCTTGGAATCCCTCACCAGGATTTGGTGAGATGACATATTCGATGGCATCCAATCCAGTTCTACTGATCCCGTCAATCGTTGCCTCATTAACAGACTCTACTGTTCCTTCAGAATTTCGGAATGCAAAGTTGACACGGAATCGGCAATGCGGCATGCCAAGCTGGGACAATTCGGACTCAACCAAATCAGCCATCGTCGTAGCGGATTGTTGACGTATCTCTGACAATCGTCGGCTCTCTTCCATGCACACTAAGGAGAGGCTCTCCAATTCAGACTGAGCGACTCCAATTCGAGATTGCTGCCCCAACAAATGATCCATCTCGCCCTGAAGCTGATCTTGAGCGCGCAGTACGGATTCGACATCTCCACCGTGTGTTCTCTTCAATCGTTCAATCAAATGCAATCTCTCTTGCATCATATCTAGTTCTTCAGCCGAGACAGTTACACCATCTGAAATTCGACTGACATCTCGAGCCATTTCATCCAGCTCGATTTTACTTTTCGCCAGCAAATCAAGCATCTCCTCAAATTGTTCATCCAAATGGGCAATGCGTTGTAAAGTCTGCAAGGATGCCGTGAGTTGATCAACCACGGAGCCATCTCCTCCAAATAAACGATGTGCAACCTCTTGAGTATGCTCTCTCAACGTTTCTGCATTTAACAGACGATCGATTTCCTTAGACAGTCTATCATCTTCTCCGACTTGAATTTGTGCCATGTCGATATCGTCAAGTTGGGTTTGCACTCGACTCATCTTGAGTTGACGGATCTCTTCTTGGGCTTCGAGCTCTCCGATTTCTCGCTGCAATGCTCTCAAAGCCTCCACCTGAATAGACAAAGCATGAGCATCTTTTGATATACCGGCAAAATTATCCAAAATTTCGATGTGGCTATCCGTAGACAACAGTGCATGACTGGCATGTTGTCCAATGATGTCGACCAAGCCTTTTGAAATGGACATCAACACAGACAAGGATACGCGCTGACCATTTAAATAAATCCGATGTCTCCCACTTCGAGCAATAATTCGCTTGATTAAAAGGGATTGTTCGAGATCAATATCTGCCTCTTCAACGATGGGTAGAATACGCTCACGTTGTTCCGAACGAAGTTGTATCTCCAGTTCAAGTGTAGCCTTGTCTTCACCGTGCCGTATCAAATCTGTTGAGGCTCGACCTCCCAGACACAATGCAATGGCGTCAAACAAGATAGACTTACCGGCCCCAGTCTCTCCAGTAATGGCAATAAATCCGTTCGGAAATTGTAGATCCAGTGAATCAATGATGGCAAAATGCTGAGCTGTCAATCGTGATATCATACTCTAAACTCCCTTGAAGACACACCCAACTAAACAAATGTGTACATAGAGACAACTCTATCAGCATTTGTTGGGTTTTGACAACCCCGCCAACGGTCACTTTATGACCAAAACCTGAAATAACACTGTTAATATGTCTAGTACCAGACAAATATTAAAACATTTTCTCTACAATCTTGAGTAGTAGAACTGTGATCACTGATGACAATGTCATGAATATCACAAACTGCATTTGCTCGGGAATCATCGATGCCAGTTTCCGTTTCGGTACGGCTATCTTACCTGTGTTCGATCGAGTCTTCGAATGAGTACGTTTCTTTTTGGTTGGCGATATCGGCTTCTTCAAGGCATCGTGAGCCGCTGTGACATGATATTCTACTGGAGCTTCGATGACGCGTTCAGAAGACTCTTCTAACCATGAAACCCTAGACAATCGATTTGTTGAATCAGTATCTTCTCTTCCAACACTAGAATCTTTATTGAGAGGGCCTGTCGTTGCTGACATTGGACGGGCACCAACCAAGACCTGTATCGGGTCAAAAACAGCTGCACTCGCTATAATCGATTCGGCCTGAACCGTAACATCTGCATCGGTTTTCGAAGCCTGTTCCGTCGAGTTGACACTCGTACTCGCTCGGTCGACTTTGACTGTGTGTTCTTGGGTCACTTCGTCGTTGCGTATACTGTGAGCCGTGTGCTCTTCAGCCGTATCTCCTCTATCTTTGTCATGGTCTTTGTCATGGTCTTTGTCATGATGAGAGGTAGTGAGTTTCGCAGTGGGCTCAGACGATTTCCGTGCGGGAACAAAAGCCAAATCTTGCAAGGGTCTAGGGGCCACAGGTGTCCATTTTTTATTGCTCTTCAGTGGAAGAGGCTCTTCCTTAGCCGCTGGAGGAGTGGGTTCCGCTATCGTTTCAGGATCTGTAAGTTCTAAATCGACAAAGATGGGCTTCCGATACTGTACAAAGGGCTGCAATCGACGCTGCAACTCATGCACATCAATCCGTTCACTGGCATTTTTCTGTAAGCAGGATTCAACGACAGACCACAAATCATCGTGCACCGATGGCGTCACATGTGGGCGTTGCAAGTCTGATGTTGCCTGTAACGCAGCCATTTCCCAAGCACTCTCGACAGGAAACGGAACGTGTCCATGAAGAGCTCGAAACAACATGACACCCAAACCGTAGACATCCGAACTGGGGGATGGTAACGCTCCAGCAGCCGCCTCAGGAGACAAACACTCGGCCACATCCAGAGACATATCTGCAGAGTCCCATTTCTCTGAAGCCATCCACAACCCAAGCTGTTCACCGAGCAATGTGGAGCGCTCACCATCTTCGGAGTTCCAACCAACCCAGATGTTTTGCGCACGTATATCACCGTGAACGCCACCCTTTCTATGTAAAGCAGCCACAGCATCAACTGTCTGCATCACCAATCGAATCGATCTCAATGGATTGTGTGGTTCATTGTCCCATATTTCACGCAGCGACATCCCAGGAGATAATTCTACTGACCAGCCGTAACCACCTTCTTCAAGAAGCCCGTGTGGAATAACCAACGGCAAATGTTCTTGTTGTATTGTACTTCTCTTCTGCAGAACATCTGCCAGCCATTGCACAGTTGTTTCCGAAGGACTGGCATAGAAATAAAACAAATAGGCGACCTGTCCCGCATGAGCCTGGTATACGCAAACAGGGCCCTGCTTACTCAGCAAAGCATCAATATGAAGACTGGGACTTTCTTGGGGGACTTCTACACTAGACATCTATTTGGCCTTTCGGATTGAATAAAACGCAACAAATATTTCACTACATCATAATTCGATTGTGCACATCAGACATCTTACCCAGCAA
>CALDQI010000931.1:0-6732 GCA_937911635.1 uncultured Pseudomonadota bacterium
CACTAGAAGACCTTGGTCACAATGTTATTTTCCAGAAGGATATATTTCATCCGACCTGGTTAAATATTGTTGTGACTGGATTTAACACTGACCCTAGAACTCTAGAGCGTCTTAAAATCAACAATATAAAATATATTGTTTATCAAGCGGAGATCTTTTCTAATATGGGATTGAACAATGACAATCCTGACTTGGTAAAAGAGTATCTGATGGTACAAGAGCAGTATTTAGAGTTGTTGAAATCGGCGATTCATGTGTGGGATTGTTTTAAGTTCAATCAAGTATTTTTGAAACAGCGCGGTATAAAGAGTTCTTTTATACGTCATGGGTATCATCCGGGTTTGGAAGGTAGAGAAAAAAAGCAAAATTTAGATGTAGATGTGGTGTTCTTTGGTTCGTTCACAGATTATCGAAAACAGATTTTGAAACGATTGTATAGTGAAGGGTTGAACATGAAAATCCTTAATTTTGAACCGCCAACTATGCGAGATGACGCATTGAGGCGTGCCAAAGTGAATCTGTCTATACGTGCAAATCCAACGACCATGGCTCATTTACCGCATTCTAGAATTATGACAGGGCTGTACTTTCATACTATGACAGTATCCGATCCTGTGTATGGACAGGAGTGGTTACATCCGATGATGGATATTGTTTCCACGGAAGATATTACCTCTTATGTGACGGAGATCATTAAAGATGGCTCTTACAAAACAAAGTCCGATGAATATAGTCAAATGTATCGCCAACACTTAATGACGGATATAATGTCTCTTTTGATGGAAGAATTACAAGACATTGTGTAGATTCGTTCTTAAAAGCGTGTTCGCGTAGGCGCCGAGGGTTCCTCGGTGTTGCTGGGCATGGTTGGATCTGATACATGTGTTGCAAGTAAGGGTTTAAGGTATAGAATAACGCTTGATGGAAGTTGTATAAATGAGTGTACCAAAAGTATTAAATATAGGAAGTGGCCGGTTCTTTTTCACAGACTGTCTAAATGTAGATGTGAACGAACAATGGACTCCAGATCTATTGTTGGACTTGTCTGAAAAGGAGTTGTTTGCCAATGGGGCGGTCACCAAGCTAACCGAACGATTTGGAGAGGTCACCTTAGAAGAGGGCTCCATTGATCATATTATTGCATGGCATATCTTGGAGCATATCCCTGACTTGATTCCCATGATGACCAATCTTCTCTATTTATTAAAGGAAGGTGGGACTTTACACATTCGGGTTCCATATGAACTGTCACACGGGGCATGGCAAGATCCGACACATGTCAGGGCTTTCAATGAGAACAGTTGGTTGTATTACACAGATTGGTTTTGGTATCTCAATTGGAATACGCATCGTTTTGTGGTAATCGATCAGCGCTATGTACTTTCTCCGTATGGGGAAAAGTTACAGTCGAAAAAAGCCAAGATGGAAGCGATGATTCGGGTTCCTAGAGCTGTTTCAGAGATCGATATAACTCTCCAAAAGATTCCGCTCTCTAAGCAAGAAAAAGAATTTAATTTCCAAAAAGTTCGTCATTTGAAATCAACAGATCATCCTAGCAGAAGGCAATGAGACACTTTTCAGTGTGGCTATTGGTTTATGCAGTGTGAAAGTCTTTTGGATGACGGGGATACAATCTTCTTTATAGAGAAATACAATGTCCACTAAACTTCCTAAACAAGCGGTCATCTTAGCAGGTGGTCGCGGTACGCGTTTATTAGACATCACGAAGCACATACCAAAGCCAATGGTACCCTTTCACGGGAAACCTTTTCTGGAGTACCTTCTTGTCTACCTAAAAGAGCAAGGTATTGAGCGTGTGGTATTGCTGTTGGGCTATCTGGCTGAAAAGGTCTCCGAATACTTTGGAGACGGTGGACAATGGGGTCTGCAGATTGTGTACGACGTGAGCGATGTAGAAAACGATACCGGTGCACGACTCGTCTGTGCACGAGAAAAGGTCGAAGATGAGTTCTTACTTTGCTATTGTGATAACTACTGTCCGTTGCCGTTGGAACAAATGGCTAAAAAGTGGAGAGAGTCAAACTTGCTTGCTCAAGCGACAATTTATACCAATTACGATAATTATACGAAAAGCAACTTGCGGGTCGAAGATGGTTTGGTAACCATCTACGACAAAACGCGTCAAGAACCAAATTTACAGGGAGTTGAGATCGGCTTCTTATTCCTTCACAAGACGGTGTTGGACTGGTTGCCGACGGGAGAAAACAGTTCTTTTGAAAAGGTGATTTTTCCAAAACTGATCTCAAAGGGTGAATTGGGCGCTTTTGAAACGGAACATCGATATTATTCTGTCGGAAAGCCAGAACGATTGCCTTTAACAGAACAGTTTTTGCGTTTTGAACGCACGATATTCTTAGATCGTGACGGTGTTTTGAACCACAAAGCTCCACGTGGTTGTTATATCGAAAGTTGGTCCGATTGGAGATGGGCAGACAAGGCGATTGAAGCGATTGCACAGTTGACTCAGGCTGGCTATCGATTGATCATTATCAGTAACCAGGCGGGTATTGCTCGAGGGTGTATGACTGATGATGATGTTCAACAGATTCATAAACAAATGGTCACCGAAATTGAACAAGCGGGTGGTCGGATTGATGCAATATATTACTGCCCACACCACTGGGATGAGGGGTGTCGATGTCGCAAGCCAGATATAGGTATGTTTTTACAGGCCAGTCGAGATTTTCACATTGATGTATCCCGTACAGTTTTTATTGGTGATGATGATAGAGATGGTCTTGCGGCGAACAATGTTGGCTGTGGTTTCCATCAGATTACAGAAGAAGTTTCTTTGTGGGATGTCACACAGGCTATAATTGGTTAGATTGTTTCCGAAATTAAAGTGGATGGTTTGTGTGAGTATCATTGAACAGAGAGCAATCTGAACACTTTGAATATGTGACTACAATGACGCATCCATTTTACAATCGAAATGCAGTCTGGGTCTCCAAAACACTTTCACCAAGGATAGGTCATGGCGGATAAAAAAATCGTTTTAATCACTGGGATAACAGGATTTGTTGGTTCACACATGGCGGATTGGATTCTTGCCAATCATGATGATGTCGAGATTCACGCAACCAAACGATACCATCTATCGAAAATGGATAATGTGTTGCACATTCAAGACCAAGTACACTGGCATTGGTGCAACCTGACCGATCCGATCGCAACGGTGAAACTGATTACTGATCTCAAACCAGACATCATCTTTCACTTTGCTGCAGAAAGTTTTGTGAGTCCTTCTTGGGATCATCCCCATGTGTACATGAATGTCAACTACAACGGTACACTGAACATCTTGGAAGGGATGCGCTTGTCAGGCAAAACCACTACCAAGATTTTGATTCCCGGCTCTGGTGAAGAATATGGAGAGATTGCCGAAGATGAGATTCCGATCAACACCAAAACGGCGATGCATCCTGTCAATCCATATGCTGTGTCTAAAGTGGCTCAAGATTTGATTGGGTTCGTATATTTCAAATCCTATGGCACAAAGGTCATTCGTACACGTGCGTTTAACCATGAAGGTCCACGTCGTGAAAACGTATTTGGGATTCCTTGGTATGCCTATCAAGTCGCTAGAATTGAAGCGGGCAAGCAAGACAAGCACATGGAAGTAGGCTTCCTAGACGATCGTCGTAATTTCACCCATGTATTGGATATTGTTGGCGCTTATTGGCAGGCGGTGGAAACCTGTGAACCTGGAAAGTTGTACTTGGTGGGTTCCGAAGCTGATTCCAAAGTATACACCTTCCGTCAAGCACTCGAGATGTTGATTTCGATGTCCACAGTGGAAGGCATCACCTATGAATCTGTTGCCAAATATATAAGACCTACCCAAGTACCTAGACTGATTGCCGATACCAGTGAATTTCGGGAAGCAACCAATTGGACCCCCAGTATTTCTTTTGAGCAGATTTTACAGGAGACATTGGATTACTGGCGTGAACAAGTTGCGAAGGGACGATGATATCTCTAGTTCCGTTAACGCCTAAAGAGCCTATTTTAGAGTATGTGACAACAGCGGCACCACTGCGGATTAGTTTTGTTGGCGGTGGGACTGATCTACCTGTGTTCTATGAACGTCAGATGGGTGCTGTGTTATCAACCGCAATTGATAAACGAATCTATGTGACTGTAAAACGAATGGGGAAATTGTATGACGCGTCTTATCGACTCAATTATTCGATTACCGAAAATGTGAATTCGATTGACGACATTGAAAACGATATTGCTCGCGAGTGTTTGCGATTGGTGCCTGTAAAACCACCATTGTATATTGGAACAGTTGCTGATGTACCCGCCTCTTCAGGACTTGGGTCTTCGTCTTGCTTTGCTGTCGCCTTATTGAAGGCCCTGCATTTGATGCGAGGGGAACAAGTTTCCGACATTCAAATTGCTGAAGAGGCCTGCTACGTTGAAATTAATGCTTTGCAGCGACCGGTTGGTAAACAGGATCACTATGCGGCAACCTTTGGTGGTATGAACGTTTTTTCATTTTTATCAACTGGCCAAGTTAGGATTGAACCGCTGCCGTTGCCGTTGCGTCAGACTTCACAGTTGTTTGATCATATCCTGTTGTTTTGGACCAGTATTCAACGGAATGCAGGTGCTGTTTTACAGGAGCAACAAAAAAACACTGTCGATAAAATGAAAGTTCTGTTGCAAATGCGAGATCAAGTACAAGTAATGCAAGCTCGGTTGTTGGAGAACTTTTCAGTCGAACAGTTTGGAATCATGCTGCATCAAGGCTGGCAAATGAAACGGACATTGGCTTCAAAGATCAGTACTTCGCAGATTGATACATGGTACGAAGACGCTCGTAAGGCTGGGGCTTATGGAGGCAAACTCTGTGGGGCGGGCGGAGGTGGGTTTCTGTTGTTTGTGGCGCCCCTCGACAGTCATCAGGCTATTCGTCTTGCTCTCTCAGACTTACAGGAAGAGCCGATTCAGTTTGAGCCCCATGGCGTACGTACGTTGGTACAAACGATTCGTTCTTCAATATAAAGAGAACAAGTTTAGGAGACACTATGAAATATACCCCAATGAAAATAAAAGATGCATTTGTTGTTGACCTGAAACCGATTGGAGACTCAAGAGGGTTCTTTTCTCGAGTGTTTTGTCAAAAGGAGTTTGTTGAGTATGGCTTAGACCCCAGAGTCATGCAAATCAACAATTCCTTCAATGCAGAGAAGGGAACTCTACGGGGGTTGCATTACCAGTTGCCACCCTTTCAGGAAACCAAGTTGGTTCGTGTAGTTCGTGGTGCTCTCTGGGATGTAATCGTAGACCTAAGACAAGACTCTCCGACTTACGGCCAATGGGATGCTGTAACGCTCACGGCCGAGAAGAGAAATATGATCATGGTACCACGAGGGTGTGCGCACGGCATCATTACACTCGAAGAGAACACCGAGATGCTGTATTTTGTTTCTGAACACTATGCACCGCAATATGAACGAGGGTTGAAATGGGACGATCCACGTTTTAATATCGAATGGCCGATTGAACCCAAAATTATCTCTGATAAAGATCAAGTCAATCCCTATTTTGATCCAGAGTATCATCTTTGGTAAGTCTATTCTGTCGAAGATAGAACACCTTGGGAGGACAGCATGCGCATATTGATCACAGGACCGACATCTTTTTCAGGTGCTTTCATCATTGAAGCTCTTGCCAAAGCCGGTCACGAGGTGGTGACGACATTTACGAAACCCCTTACTGAGTATGCAGGTGTTAGAGGTTTGCGAGCCCAAAAGGCAGCCGCGAAAGCTACGATTCATGAAGGTGTGTGTTTTGGTGATGCGCGCTTTTTGACCTTGGTACAATCGGAGTCTTTTGACGTGTTTTGTCATCATGGTGCCTGGACGAATGATTACAACTCGATGGATTATGACTTTGAGTCTGCTTTTGCGAACAATACGCGTTCAATGAATCGAGTCTGTGAGGCGCTTGCCAAGAATGGTTGTCAAAAGATCATCGTCTCTGGTAGCATCTTTGAAGAAGGGGAGGAGTTGTTTAGTCCCCATGGACTTGTGAAGAAGATGACGGCACAAACCACTGCTTTTTATGGGATGCACTTTGGGATGCACGTCTCAAAGTTTGTCATTCCAAATCCGTTCGGACCACTCGACAATCCAAAACTTATTGATTATCTCGGACGTGAATGGCATGCGGGTCGTACGCCGTGTATTCGAACACCACTCTATGTTCGCGATAATATTCCAGTCACCTTGATGGCACTGGGATTTGTTCACTGGGTGGAAAACTGTCCCAGTACAGTTGGTACATCATCCTATGCACCCGCCGGATATATATCTACGATGGGGGAGTTTGTAGAACGAGTGGCGGCGGAACTCAGAATTCGACTGGATTTAGATTGCGCGGTGGAGATGGGTACACAAACGGACTTCTCTCAGCCAATGGTGCTTGTGAACGAGACACCGATTCAGCACCAGTTCCCAGAGTGGGATGAAGTTGCCTTCTGGATAGAGTTGGCAGATCACCAAGCGTATTTGCAATCATTGCGTTGAGTGTATTGAATCAGGACCAAAATCGTCCGATACCCTATATAGAATCAATAGGAAATAGGAGTCAATCATGAAACTTACAATGTCCTTTTCAGAATACATTCAATCATTGCACGAGATTTTGAGACGCACGATTGTTTCCTGTGATGGTCAAGTTGCCGCGATAGAAGACTGCTTT
>CALDQI010000932.1:0-1917 GCA_937911635.1 uncultured Pseudomonadota bacterium
CAGCAGCAGCAGCAGCAGGAGCAGCAGGAGCAGGAGGAGGAGCAGCAGGAGGAGCAGCTGGCGGCGGCGGAGACGGAGTTCAACGCCGAGGAACCGCCGTGGCGGCAGCAGATAAGGCAGGAGATCGACGAGGCGGAGCAGCATATAAAGCAGCAGTATATCCTGCGGGACCTGAACCAATGATGACTACGTTTTCTAAATCTTTAAGTTCCTCAGACATGAACACATCCTCTTACTAATGGGTTTGAACACTCCCTTTATATGGGTTTTAGGACTGAAAAGTCAAGTGCTGGCGAGTACATTTTCAGCCAATGCAGAGGTCGGTGATGAGTCAGTATCCCAATTCTGTCAGCTGTCTGTGTACCAATGTCTCTTTCGCGTTGGTTCTCAGCCACTTCAACAGTGCGTCTGCTTCGTTTGTCTGTTCATTGTGTAGGGTAACAACGGCATTTCTACGCAGTCGCGCCACGCCTGTCCGTCTCAGGGGCATACCCGCTAGTTTATCTAAGATAGCTGTGTCTTCTACCTTACAGAGCCACTCCAAATCCATCCAGGCCATCTTGGCTCGAGGCGCCAGTTCTGGATTTTCCGAGAGCAACTTTCGATGATTGTGCGGACAGACGTCTTGGCACACGTCACAGCCAAAGAGCCAATCGTTCATTTTTTCCGCCAGTGGAGCTTCAATCACTCCTTTGTGTTCGATGGTCAAATAGGAAATACACTTGCGAGCATCCAATCGAAAAGCATCGACAAAGGCGTTTGTGGGACACTTGTCCAAACATCGTGTACATCGACCGCAGTGATTGAGTGATATCGACTTATCAGACTCAACCGGTACATTAATTAGCAGCGTTGCCAAAAAGAAATACGATGATTTGGCAGGAGAGATGATCATCGTGTTTTTACCGACAAACCCCATCCCACTCTTCTCTGCCCATCCACGTTCAATGACCGGTCTTGAATCTACGGTCCAGTACCCCTCAATGGATTCATCTAGTTCCTTCAACTTGCGAGCGAACTTCTTCAGCTTGTTGTTGATGATCTTGTGGTAGTCCCTGCCCCAAGCGTAGCAGGATACTCTCCCCACCAGTCCTTCGCTTGGTTTTGGAGGTCTGGGGTGCCAGTAATCAACTCCCAGAACGACCACCGTTTGTAAACTCGGAAGCAGCTCTCGAATATTCGCTCGTGGGGGACGGGATCTCACCATCCACTTCATGTCTCCATGGAACCCATTGGCTAAAAATCGGTCGTACTCCGTCAGTGCGACGTTGGGTTCAGCCTGTGTGAATCGAACTCGATTGAACCCAAATTCGCCCGCACAAGATGCAATCTGCGCTTTGGTGAGCGCCATATCTCAATCTTAGCCCAAGAATGAAGCGTTGAAGGCTTCGAGTCTGATTTGTTCTGCCCGCTCAGGAGTCAAGATTCCAGCCTCGGTCAAGATAGAAAACTCCCGGCGAAGATTCGTTTTACAGTAGTACGTACCATCTGTATTGATGGTGTATCGCACACCGTGTCTATCCAACTTCTGAAAGATACCGCGAAAGTCATCCAACGAACTCACAGCACGGGTATGCAAATTGGATGTTGGGCAAATTTCGAGGACCGTATCGGTATCCACAAGACGCTTCATGGTGTCCTCTGAGAATTGACACTGTACTCCATGACCAATGCGGTCCGGCTTGAGATTTTCGATCACCGAATCCATCCCTTTACAAGACGTGTGCGTCGTCTCACCAGTATGGATGGTGGTACCAAGTCCAGCGGACTTTGCCCGTTCGAATAGATCGACATAAAAAGGAAGCGCATCCGACAGCTCAAGTGTGCGAGATTCCGACCCAGCGACATCAATCCCCACCACACCACGGTTGTGATATTTGATGGCCTTCTCCACGACGATCTCATTGACCTCCGGTT
>CALDQI010000933.1:0-16654 GCA_937911635.1 uncultured Pseudomonadota bacterium
CTACAAATTCAGCCAGCCAATATTCTTCCATTAATACATCCCTAGAAGTCTCATCCACTTGAATACGAGCCTGTCGATACTCAACGATTTGGGGAGCATCTGTGGGAGAAATTGCCATGTTTCGTTGTATCTTGTCGCCAATCTTCAGTTGAATAGAACGCAGGCTGTGATCAATTGTGACCATAGACGGCCGTGAACCATCTGCGCTTGGGTTGAAATCCCACTGAGAAGATTCATCTTTCCATTCCGCCACTCGAAACTTCGAAGCATGGGTCAGCAACTTTTTCACTCTTTCTTCTTCGACCAAAGCCCCATTCAGTTCCCAATGTTGATCCAACTTGAGAGTCGTGGTCTCATCACCCACTGTTATACTCAACTGATTCAACCCAGAAGACGATTCAAGAAAATCCAATAGAAGTGGATTTCGAACTTGAGCGGTGGAAAATGAGTAGTCTTCAAGCAAACCATCTCGTGCGATCACTAGTTCAGTCAAACCATTCACAGAGAAATATCTCAGTCCATCCGAGATGGAAGCACCAATCTTCAGTTGGAGGTCCACTCCAGCACCTGAAATGACGACGGATACGCTTGGAGTATCCAAGCCAGACTCAGCATCGGACACCTCAACAATGCCTTTATACCCCTTGGACTTCAATGCCAGATACCGTCCAAGCAATCGCCGCATAAATTCTGATGAGATTGTTTCAGTCGGTTGGTCAGTGAACCCACCACTCCAGGATTGGAACTCGCCATTCAGATTTCGGTTGGCAACCCAAGTACGACTAGACGTTCCCAGACTCCGTTCTTGAACGAACGATTCTGAGAGTACAATCTCTATTGAATCTGCAGATTTTAAATCAAACTGTACAAAATGTTCCGCTCGAAACTCACTCAGTTCAGAAGCAAAGAAATCGACGGATGCCTTTGCCACTGTCAGGACCGCACCCTTATGAGGACCCGAGAGTGGCATCATGTAATAGCTGACACCTGTGGGATTGGCGCCTCCAACGAGTAAAGACTCCTTCTGCCCTCCGCGCAAAGACAAATCAACCTGGATCGCATCTTTTCCAAGTCCATAATTATCGAGGTCTACGGGATCGCGCTCCACAATACTTCGGGCTTTCAAACGGTGAAGCTGATGCTTGCTTCGATTGACCATCGTTGTTGAGGCTTCGTTGCCAGCCTGCACAAGGGTCCAAGTCCCATTGGTTTCAATCATTCTCACTTCTTGATCTGGCTGATGAATGACGACCTCGTGAAGCGATTGCTTTTCAAAATCAAAGATGGGAACATCTAGACCTGGAAGTTCTGGTTGATGTTGAGTCCACCAGTAGACTCCGCCCAAAAGGATGCACAGTATACCAAGAATCCGACCGTTCATCTTCACCTCCGACGTCGCCAAGACAGAAATCCGCCGAGAGCAATTAGGAATGGTAAGGGAACCAACAGCAGCACTCGAAGGACATCCAGCTGAGGTTTTGTGATCAACACCTTTGTTGGCGTTCGGTATTTCGAGGCGGTTGTCTCCGATGTGTCCATCAACCAATCCAACAACACTTCAGCAAAAATCACATTCGACGGGATATCTTCTAGCATGCCATTGGTTAGCCAATCGATATCGCCCATCACCAAGATCCGAGTCGAAGCGATACTCTCTTCAAGCAAACCACTTCCCGATAGCAACTCTACACCGCACACCAGGCTCGCGGGACCTCTCCAGTCGATGTCCCCATCAAACTGTGGTGCTGAGGTGGTTGGTGTTCTTTCGACCCACGCTTGCGAACGCAAATTCGAAAAGGAGGTTTGACGAATGCCACTTTGTTTGGATGCTGTCAGCGAAAATGCGGATGTCCGGCCCAAAACAACAGACCGCTCTTCTGACAACAGCGGTATGTTGACCTCATTCGGCTCTAAGGACAAAATGGGATGGTCCCAGTGATTGGACTGTGTTTTGGTCTCAGCCACCACCCCTTCAAGCACCTCAATATTGAACGGCATTAAGAAAGTCTCGTGAGCATCTGAACTCGAAAACCACACTCGCCCTCCCTGTTGTACGTACTTCAATAAAAGTGACTGCTGTTCATTGGACAACATCGACAGCGGTTCGAACACAAAGACAGCGGCTGCATCTACTGGAACAGAAGTCTCCCTGAGTAAGTTGAGTTTCTTAAGTTGTACCCCTTGATTTTCCAATAGAGCATGAAATCCACTGAGCCCCGTTGTGGAGCCATCGTACAATGAACGTTCCCCATTTCCATCTAGGGTATACGCCACTTGCACAGTGGGAAAAATCAGTGTTCTCAAAGCCTGTTGGAGAATATCTTCTCCAATAAACTGAATCCCAGTTTGCCCCATTTGCTGAAGAAACATTTTTCGCTCTGGAATGACCAGAGTCACCCCCTTCCATGTGAGTGCAACCGCCCCATATTGTGTCACTCCCAATCGTTGGGCCAACTCTCGTTCTTTATCCAGATTCTTGATCTTCCACTCGATAAGGCCTGATGCTCTTCCCAACTGCTGCATTAAATCAACCATATACCGGTCTCGAAGGTCGGCATCGGTTCGGGATGGTTGCGCCTCAAATACGACGATGCTTAGAGACTCGTCAATTTCATTCAACAGCTGCTGTGTCGGTACAGAGAGAGTATACTGAGATTCACTGGACAGGTCCCAGTGCAGTCCGTTGTCTTTCAACAGCTGGGATGCAAACCACAGACTCCCCAAAAGTGCCAGACCTGTTCCAAGCGCTGTTTTTGTCCATGCCCCTTTTACTGACATCGCTTCCACTCCAACACTCGTTCTGTCATCCATAAGAAAAACCCAGTCCCACCAACAAACCAAAAGACATCGGACAGGGCCAAAATGCCCTTACTCAACGGAATCAAATGTTGCATGAGAGATAGGTCTTGAAAAATTTGACGTACCCAAACGGTGTCTACGGTTTGACCAAGAGAATCCACCATCCAAAAGGGCAACAACAATACCGCACCCAAAAGTCCCGAGGCAATTGGCTCTTTGGTCAGTACGGATGCAAATATTGCCACCGACAAACAAAAGGACAAGCAGAGTCCTTGTCCAATTAAGGCCGATACTATCGCCCCCCAGTCTGGAGTACCAAACCACGCCAGTATCAGTGAACAAAGAACAGAACTAAATACAATCATGGTGCTCAACAGAAACCCCATCAAAAATTTCCCAACCACAAACGTCCACAATGAACCCGGCAAGGTTAGCATCATCTCTAAGGTTCCTTGTTTCTCTTCCTCTGCAAACATCCTCATGCCCAGCATGGGCATCAATACGACATTGGACAGAGCCAAGTTCACCGTCAGCAAGCGTAGATTGGGCTCAGATGAGACAACCAAACCAAGGTAAAAGAATAGCCCAACCAGCAATGACGACACAAACCAAAAGACATACACAAGAGGCGAGGCAAAAGCAACCTGCAATTCTTTTGTCAACACGGAGATCGTTTGTCTAGACACACTGGCAAGACTCATTGTTCAACCCCAACAACATGTAAAAATATATCTTCAAGTGAAGGTTCTTCCCATTGATACCCATCGATGAAAACGTCCTGCTGATGGCACCATTGAAGCACGTTCTGTACAGTCGTTTGATCAGTAAACACCTGCACAACAACGGATTCGATCGTCGAAGATTTCAAACACACCTTCTCTATACCATCCAGATCGGCTAGACGCTTTAGGAATCCATCGTTCCATCCTTCAGCGGTGATCGACAACGACAAAAACCCACCCCCATTCTCCTGTCCCAATTCTAGCAGCGTTCCAGACTGTGCGACTTTTCCTTGATGAAGAATGATGTGGTGTGTACACATTCGTTCTGCTTCTGAAAGCAGGTGTGTCGACAGTAAAATAGATGTCTCTTCAGCCAAAGCCTTCAACATTCCTCGAATTTCGACCATTTGTGACGGATCGAGTCCGGATGCGGGTTCATCCAAAATCAAGTACCGAGGAGAATGCAACAATGCCTGAGCCAATCCCACTCGTTGCTGGTACCCCTTTGACAGTTTCGATATCGACATCGACTCCTTGCCCAAGAGTCCAACCTTCTCAAGCGCATTACCAATGCACTTTCGAGGATTGGTCAACTCTCTAAACTGAGCCAAAAACTCCAAGTATTGACCTATAGACAACTGAGGGTACAAGGGAGGTTTTTCTGGTAAGTACCCAAGCATTCCTCGAACCAACTCAGGTTGTTCGACCACATTGTGTCCACCAATCGTCACGGTTCCACTAGTTGGTTGTAGAGCTGTCGACAGGATTCGCATGGTCGTTGTTTTCCCTGCACCGTTAACACCAAGAAAACCAACCACTTGATTTGATGGGGCCACAAAGTCCATACCATCTAATATCTGGACCGTTCCAAACCGTTTGGAAAGTTTTTCCACGACAATCACGACACCATCCCACGTTGAACTAAAGGATAAAACAGTGTACATACTCTATTGAAGACGGATAAACTATGCAACTCTTTACATTTTGGTTGTTTTTTTGGTGCAGTTTGGGTCAAGCCACGCCTCATCAATCCATTTATGGGTTTGATGAAATCGTAGTGGTCATCGAAGAAAACATCATCACCAAAAGTGATGTCACGAAAGAGATAGCCCTAACTGCAGCGCTACCGATTCATTCTACCATCCTCCAACGTATTCGAGAAAAGAACGCCCTTGAGGGTTTGATACTGCTAGAGTTGATCGCACAAATGGCTGGGGACACCAGTCTATACAAAGCCAAAGATGCAGACATCATCGAGAGGCTTGAGTTGTTTAAATCCCAATGGTCATCCCCCGTTGAGTATCAGTTTTTTTTAAATTCTATACACATCAACGAAGAACAAGTCAAACGAATCATTGAACGACATCTCGTTGCTGAACAGTATGTATACCGCAACCTCGGTGTGAAAAATAATACGAACTCTATCAAAGAAGAGGAAGACTTTCAAAACTGGGTGCTGTTAAATAAAGAAAAGATTTCGATTCGGTATCTCAATTGACCAACACGATACCATCCATTGAGAGATCGTGTTGTTGGTGGATGCAACACCGCACTGTTCATACAATCTCTAAACGTGTACGTACTCAACGCAGACACCGTATGGACTATGAACAAATAATTTAAACTCTATGATACAACCCAATAGTGACTCGATTTATCATCCATCATCGCTCAAACAGAATTCGAAACTTAAAGTTCTGAGTTTGCCCGTCGGTGAACCCAAACCGTTGAATCTTGGTTTTCATACAACTTTCAATCTCTGAGTTGGCAGAGCGCATCGCCTTGATGCGGACATTGGAAGCCTTTCCAGATGTCACCCTAAACTGTACTTCCCATTTTCCAGCTACAGTAGGGTCATTCTTCAAGGCTTTGGTATGACAATACCGTAGAGACTTCTTGAGTTTTGTAACGTCTCGATCGAGTTGTGCAGATTTATTTGTTGAAGATGCAGTGGGGGTTGGGGCTTTAGAGATTCGGCCTGGTTTCGCCGTTTGAAATGTACTGACCCCTCCCACTTCAACGACAGCAGGTTTTGATTTCTTGGTCCTTTTGGGTTGCTTGGAATTGGTCTTGGATTTCATTTTCGGTTCTGGTTTGTCTAGTGTGCCCGTTTTGATTTCAGGTACAAAGACCTCTTCAACCGGTGCCTCTTGTACAACGATTACCTCTTCATCTTTCGGGAAAATAGCCAATGCCGCCACTCCGATCACCAAAACCGTTGCAAGGATTGGCTTCCAATCCAGAGATTTCCTTGGTCTTTTTGGCAATGATCTACGGTCTGAAACGCTAGAATCATTCTTTTCAGAAATGGGCGAGATTCCGATTCCACCCATATTTTTTATTTCCCCGTCCTCATCATTATCATGGTCATCGAGAAAATCTTCTATCGAATCCTCATCGAACACCATCCCTTCATCGTTTTCCTCAACAGTGGGCTGACTGTCTAAATTAGAGATCTCAAATTCTTCTAGATTGTTCTCTTCAGTAGGAAGATCTATAGGAGGATCTATCTGTGATGGAGTTGAAACAGGAATATCTGGAACAACGATCCCTTCTCCTGTTGAAGATTCCTCTATTGATGAAGTCTGTATCGAACGGTTTAGGGCGATCGTTGGTTCATCATCAAAGTCAAACTCTCCATCATCAAAATCATGCTCAAAGGACTCGAGCGTAGTCTCTTTTGTCGACTCTTGAGTTGAAACTTCGGAACCACTTGGACTGGTCGCTTTAACAATGGGTTCGGTAACCTCTAAGGGCTCTGTGATATCATCTTCAAATACCAGCACTTCGTCTAGATCAACTTCATCTGTCAATAACTCTTCGGTGAACTCGTCTTTATCAGAATCATGATCCGTATCATTTCGTTGTACTGAGGACTGAAACTGCTCTGGCGTAAACATCCCCGTTGGTTCAAATTCAAGACAATCTTCTCCAATACTCCCTTCTATTTCCACAAAACAATTCGGGCACGCTCCACCATACTGCTCAATCTCCAGACTAATTGGGGCAGAACACTTTGGACACTTGGCCATACTCATTCCTAGAAAAAGGTTTAGTTGATTGTATTGACATTGATAGACAATGCCAGTATTCTACTAGGGAATTAACAAGGTTCGTACAAATAGGGTATCGGATTTTGTTTGTACTCCCAGCAGACAAAACTAAAATCCAAGACCTGAATAGTCAGTATATTTGCCTTGTACGAAATCGGTTAATCGTGATAGTGTACTTCAACACTTACTTTATTATATGGAGAAGGAACATGGGTTCAACTTTGGATTTTCTTGGTGCCACCATCGCTGACGCTCTCAGTCCACGATTTCGTCGTCCAGTCGAAGATATTATTTATGAAACCATTGACAGAAAACAAATCCCCACACGGACCGATTTTACTGAACTGCGGAACACAATTAATTCACTGCGGTCTCAATCAACTGGTGCCCAAAAGGGTATTGAGAAATTAAAGTCTGGTCTCGATGACATTGAAGAGAGTCTTCATGAACTGACGAATCGACTGTCGGATCTAGAGGGTCAAAACAAACGCCTCGCAGAAGAAAACACATCTTTAAAAGCCACCATGTCCGATAGACAACCGACGGAAGATACCAATGCAAATCCTGCTGACTCCGTATTGAGTTCGGACGTTTTAGAAGATTTAATCAATCGTATTGAGATACTCGAGTCTAACACCCAGAATAACTCCACACTCAAAACAAAGGTCGTCAACAGTACTCAGGCATGTAAGGTCCCGGGATGTGACACTCCTGTACGCGCAAGCGGTTTCTGCAACAGTTGTTATGGAAAATGTCGCCGAGGTACGTTGAGAGGATATGTTAGCTTTGCCGGTATTGCTACCACAGACTCTGGCTCAAAGGTCAATGTTGGGAAAGAACTTGGTGGAAAAGCATTCAGCGAACAAGATGGACAAATCGTGGTCGACTCTGAGGTTGTCTCTGGTCAATAAAGTCGACCAGAAAATACCGTAGTCATCATGCCGTAGTCATCATGTAAGTCACGTTTCTACTGTTCGGGTTCGGTCATCATTGACCAATCAGATTGGGGATCGTATTCCAAACGCGGTATCTAGACAGATAATCCCAATATTACAACAGGCGTGAAACAAGGCTCCGGCAAGTACACCATTGCTTTTCTCGCGCGACCATGCAAAGAGCATCCCAGGGAAAAAGGTCGCAAAGTGCCACCATTGAAATTGCACTATAGAATGTCCAAAGGCAAAAAAGAGATTGGCATAGACGGCACCCATCCCAATGTTGGTTCCCCATAGTTTCCATTTCCGCGGATACAACTCATTGAGTCGTGTTTGAAAGTACCCCCGATAGAAAAACTCCTCCGGAAGAGCGACATAGAAAATTTGATATAACACTGTCAGTAGAAGTTCTTTTGGCAAGGTGCCAATAAATGACTTGGACTCAATGCCCCAGATAATTGGCATACCATACGTGTAGTACAGCCAGTACAGTGGAATAAACCAAATCCAAATGTAAATATTCAATCGAAGTGTCAGGGTCCCCGCCTTCATCCATGCACTCAAATCTGTGAAGCCTGGAACGTACAATCGATACGCATAAGAGTCAACTTTACGTAGGGTACTCAACCAAACTGGAGCATATATGAACAATAAGGGGACCACGCCAAGAATAATCTCATGAACTCCAAACAACTTATGGGCAGCAACCAACATCCGAATTAGAACCAATACTCCGACCCACAACGCACACAACTCCATCCATACACGAACACGGTCTTTAAATGCGAATACTGTGGGCTCATCTCCCAATGTCTCGACCAAACTTGATGAACTATCGAAGGAACTTTGCATTGTCTGACCTTGGAACAAACTCAAATAAAGTGGTCTAATGACGCCTCAGTCTGTTGACTCTGATTCTTTCAGAGACCCATTACCCTTCTGATAGCCTTTTAGATCTAGGGTCACCCAACGAAATCCAACCGTCGTAGCCACATCATTAATGGTTGCACGAATAACGGGATTTAGGAGAAGTGCCATCTCCTCATTGCCAAGCTCGATTCGAACCATTGCTTGATCATCCACTTTATGCCACCGGGCTCTAAACTGTATGCACCCAACACTCCGGAGAGCACTTTCAACCTTTTGAACCTGCAATATTCTATCCAACGTAACTCTGGTACCCACAGCAAATCTAGACCCCAAGCAAGCAAATGACGGCTTGTTCCAAACGTGAATATTTCGATGCGCCGCTATCGTTCGAACCATCTCCTTGTTGAATCCAGCCTCAACCAATGGATGCCGAACTTCATTTTCCGACGCGGCTTCTAAACCAGGGCGATGGTCCCCAAGATCGTCAACGATTGTACCATCCAAGACCCAATTAACCCCCATCTTTTGCGCACGATGAGTCGCCAACCGAAAGAGTTCGGATTTACAAAAGTAACACCGATTGCCCTCATTCCTCGCATATCCCTCATCTTCAAGTTCATGCGTCTCCACTAGCATGTGTCGAATCCCACGCTTCTCAGTAAATTCTACAGCAATTGCTTGTTCCTCTGGGGGAAACGTCGGAGAGATGGCGGTGAGCCCAACTGCTTTATCGCCCAAAATCTCATGAGCGACATCCAGAACCAAAGCAGAATCAACCCCACCAGAAAATGCTACGACAACTTGACCCATGGTAGATAAAATCGCCTTTAATCTAATCAACGCATCCTGTGCGAGTGTATTGATAGACTTGTCATCTAGAATCTCATTCGAAACTTTTGGTGATGATGACTGTGCAATTGGCAAGGCAATACTCATAAAATCGGATACCATAACTGGTGTAGTCAGTTCATTGAACATAGGGTTGGTGCTACACAGTAACCGAAACCAACCGTTTTTTCCACCAAAGAGGTTTGTATTGTCAGCCCTGAGTGTTTTTATCCCCCTTCTAAACAGCGGACTACCTATCAATGACCCAGATGACTTGCTGAGTTCCGCAGATTGGGTGGGTCCCGCTGAAATCGAGTTCGTGAGCGCTCATATTCACATTGAGATTGAACTCGGAAATGAATGTCTAGAGTGCACCACTGAATGGAGACTTGGTTTTCGCTCTATCGATTCAGAAATATCTGCGCCAGAGGTCATGCTATCTCACACAATGACCGAAGTCTGGTGGGATGAGAACATCAATTGGCAATACCCAAACCACCTCGAAGATGGTCATCCATTTACTGAACAAAACTGGATATCTCATCAAGGAAATATCATCCGCTACACAATTCCTCTTTCCGAGCTTCCAGAAACCCTGTGGACAGGATTTGACATTGGTCTGTACAGGATTTCAACTGATGGAAACGATTGGTTTGGCGAAGAATGGAGCGATGATGTTCAACTGGATGAAGACGGTGATGCGCTAAATCACCTTGAAGAATACGCATATGGGACGCTGCATACAGATGCCGATAGCGATGATGATGGACTTCTGGATGGTGTGGAAATTAGCATTGGAACCCTACCGACACAATGCGACACTGATGGTGATGGACTCACTGATGGTCTAGAATTGGGTGTCACAAGACGCACTTCAGATACAAATGATGGATGTTTTATTGGTGATAGACAACCCAGTACTACAACCGACCCACTCGTCAAAGATTCCGATGGTGGTGGATTGGAAGATGGTGAAGAAGATGTCGACCAAGATGGCTTAATCGATCTATGGGAAACAGACCCACGCGATTCCAATGATGACATCGATGCAGACCAAGATGGCATCTTGGATGCACTCGAAGACCGTTGTGTGGAAGGCTTTTCAACAGATGCGGATGGGGACTCCTTACCCGATGTATTCGAAGGGTGGCTTGATACAGACGAAGACGGAACCCCCAACTTCTGCGATGATGATGATGACAACGATGGTATCTCATCCTTAATTGAAGGCGACTCCGACTGGGATGAAGATGGTATAATCAATGCGTACGATACAGATTCTGATGACGATGGCATCTTTGACGTCGATGAATCCATTCACGATTTGGATTGTGATGAACAACCAAGTTGGCTTGATGACAATCCACACGATGGTCCCTGTTCAGATAGCGATCTAGACGGACTGTACAACCCTGAAGAAGAAGAGTGCGGTACAGACCCGTTCAATCCAGATACCGATGGAGATGGGATCTTAGATGTGCATGACTGTCCCGATCTAGATCCATCGAACTGGAATGGTCCAGAGCAAAATGAAACACAGACCTCATGGGAAACTGGGTGTGGTGGTGCAGGCATCTTTGGAATCATACTCCTTGCCTTTAGACGGTATCGGACTCGCTGAGAACGACTATGTCGAAGAACTGGTGGTCCATTGTTAAGTCGAGTACAACCTCTTTGTGGACGTTCATATTTTTATTCGCATTCCTCGGTGTCGGGTTCATCGCAATTCGGACAACAATCATCACCAAAACTCAGCAAGAAGAATTGCGGGTACAAAACACACAAGAAGCACTGAGACAGTTCCTAGAGGTTTGGGAAGAAGGTGTCGTTGCACAACTCAATTTTTGGACCACCAGCATCTCTTCTGAAAGTGATATCCATCAGCTCGAATCACAATGGCGTCAGAGTACTCCATGGCTAGAAGACATTGTATTGTGGGGCGAACAGGGATGGATTTACCCATCCGAATTAACAAGTGAGGTGACCGCTTCATGCCTAACCGAACCTCCGGAGTGGATGGACTGTTCTGATGAAGATATCGAAGTCCAGAACCTCGCCAGTCTAAAAAAGGCACAATATTGGTTGGCAAAGGGTGACTTAGAACGCACACAATTCGTTTTGCTTTCTAGTACACCGGCATTGCGAACTCCTATACAGAACCTCCAACTGAGTTCAAAAGGTGTACTGCATTTCTTTCAGCGTCGGTTTCAACTCCTGCAAACAGAAACCTTGGGGGGACCGCAAAATGGTGGGCAGGCTTTGCTGCAACAAAGTTTAACTGAAAGTCATTTGGTGCATGGCGCGCTCATCGACGATCTCGTAGAATCCCTTCCAGTATCAACCATCGCTGATTATCCGAAAGTAATTGAACGTCTCAACCGTCGAAAGTTAATGTGGCGATTTATCAAAGAGTATCAAGATAGAGATGAATCAAAATATGAACTCACCCTATACCCAATCATTGAAGAAGATCATCCTTTGCTGCTTGCTCACATCACAAAAGAAGATGGTACTAACATAGCCATCAGTCTGGATATTCCAACTTTAATGGACACGTTAACGACACAACGTTCAGGATTTCAACCAGTGGTGCTGAACTCCAACAATACGATTGCTCACCCTATGAATCGGGATGGCAATAGCGAGTGGATACAAATTCCTGGTCCAAGATTGTTTCCTCAATACAGAGTTGCCTTGACTGATTTCCCTTCAGATGATTTATTCCTTCAGATCCTGATTACCATGATGCCAATTGTACTCACTGGGGTCCTAGGTTTTATTGCAATATTTGGCGCTTGGAAAGCGGACCAAAAGAAAATGGAACTAATTGAACGTCAACAGGAATTCATTGCACGAGTAACACATGAACTCAAAACACCTCTTGCTGGTATACAACTAATGGCAGAGTCGATGCAGATGACAGATCATGAAGACATCAAACCATTTATCGAAAAGATCCTTAAAGAATCTACGCGCCTTGGGAATCGAATCGATGAAGTCCTTCAGGTTGCAAAAGATACAGAAATCAAACAAAAGGTTCGGTTGGATACAGAAATTCTACTATTGGAAATCTATGATATCTGGGCTCCAAGGATTCAAGAAGTTGGGGGAACCATTCGAACTGAATATGAAGCCTGCGAAATATTGGCGGATGAAATGCTTCTAAAAGATGCCATCCAAAACCTATTGAGCAATACCCTCAAATACAGACACCCCAAACGAAAACTACGATGTCGTTTATCCATTGTACCAGATGGAAAGTGGCTTGAGATTTCGATAACCGATAATGGTATTGGCGTTCCCATTGGTGAACGGAAACGAATATTTGAGCGGTTTGTCCGGATTGAAGGAGATCATAGAGGCTTCTCCGGTGGCCACGGATTGGGATTGGCCTTCGTTTCTGAAACCGCATTGGTGCACAATGGATGGGTTACTTGTCAGGAAGGGTTCCAAGGAGGAACTAAAATCGTAATGAGAATGCCCATCACGATTCAGGACTGAACTATTGTTCGACCTATCAGCGTCGAATATTTCGAGCAATACGAAAACTTAGGCCATTCATCCGATTGTGAGGTCGTTCTGCCCCTCGCTGAGAAACACGAACCATCTTTTCAGGCACGGCAAATGACCCGCCGCGGAATGCTCGCCCTCTTCCCTCTTTTGGACCAATGGGATCGGTGGAATTTCCGTCGGTATACTCAGCAAACCAGTCCCAGCACCATTCCCAAACATTTCCACTCATGTCGTAAACACCCCACAACGTTGGGTCTTTTTTCTTGACAGGGTGCGTGATACCACCTGAATTAGCACTGAACCAGGCGACATCCATTACCGAATTGCCACCCGAAAAGAGTTGTGGACCTCCGGAACGAGCAACATACTCCCACTCTGCTTCGGTTAACAGACGATACCCATTGGCTTGACGATTCCATCGAACATCTTCATCTTCTTCAGACTTCACCTCATAACAAGGCATCAGACCTTCTCGTAAAGACAATGCATTGCAAAACTGAATGGCATCAAACCAACTGATCATTTCAACAGGACTCTCCTCATTTTTAAACTGAGATGGATTTTTGCCCAATACAGATCGATAGAGCATCTGAGTTACAGGACTATCTGCAACCCAAAATGGTTGAGTGATGATGACATTGTGCTGGTTCTTTTCATCTTCATCAGCCATTGAGTCTGTGGAAGCCGCCCCCATAACAAAGGCTCCTTTGGGAACCAAAATCATCTGTTGTCTGACTCTTCCAATCTTCAATCGTGCCACCGAAAAGGGCTTCACTGCCCGAAATCCTAACAATGAGGGATGTATCTCACCGAACTGAAGCAACTCGGTTTTCTTCTCCTTTTCTTCTTCTCGAAGTTCCAGAAGTTCCTCTTTTATTTTGGACTCGAGTTCCAAATACTTTTCCTTTAATCCATCGATCGTTTGACGCATTTTTTCTTCAGCTTTCTTGATCTTGTCATTGGAAACATTCGATGATTTTTTATTGGCTGTCTTGACTGAGGCAGGTTTTAAAAACGAGAACAATTTCCCCCAACTGGACTGCTTTTGCGGTTTCACTGTGGAGGTTGAGGAAACCGTTCGAAGAGCTTCAACCTTGGACCTTTCAGAATTGATTGAGACGCCCAATTTGTCATATTCTGCTTTAACTTTATCTTGCTTTTGCAGAATCTTGTCCTCGAGACGAACCAACTCTTTATCTAGTTGGGCAACGCGTTGTTGTGCTTCATGTAATACATGAGGATCAATATTTGCGAACTCCCCAGTCTGCTCGTCTTCATCTAGGGCTAGACGCATCAGATTGACCAAATCCATACATCGAGGTTTACGGTCTGTCAACTCGGGGGATAAACAGTCCATGAGTCCACCCAATAGTTTTACGGATATATCTGGAACATGTATGGAGATGGGATCCAACCGTTCTGACTGTTTAATCTGCAAAATCTCTTCTTCTTTAAGTTTCTTGTTCCATGGAAGTTGACCCGATAACAACTCGTATACGATAACGGCAAATGCATACACATCCGACATTGGTGACAGCCTTTTTAACACCAGATCTTCAGGGGCCCTATAGTTAGAGAAGTGAATACACCCCATCCAGAATGCATTCTTAAAAACACCAGCATCCAATACAATGGGTACCATCCCCCGCTTTGCAAGCATGATATTCTTCGGTTGCAAATTTCCATGGACCAAACCGTTAAAATGGAGTGAATCAATCACATCTGCTACTGGTTCCATAATATCCAGTACCTCAACGAGCGGTAATCCACCCTTTGGAAGGTAGTCACTGAGTAACTTACCTTCGTAATGCGGCATGATAACGGCCAATATTTGTGCCTCCATCACCACATCTAAGACTTCAACAGCATTAGGAAGCTTCAGCTGTCTATAGGACGTAATCTCTTCCAGAAACCGATTTCTGTAGGAGGCATTGAGTGCATAATCCTTTAGCAGTTCTTTGTATGCCAGCGGAGTAGGATCTAGAGTCTCTTCACCGAGTTGATTCGTCCGCACAAGTTGAGCCAAAGAAACGACGCTCATGTCTCCTTTACCAACTACTTTACCAATGTCATATTGTTGAACTCGTCTTGCCATACATGCTTCTCAAATCTACTTTGCCGCCATTGGGATTGACTCTCGTCCCTCTTCAAGTATATTTTGAGGTACACTACGAAGATCCCAAACAATCCTCATCCAAGATAACATTTTAAGTAGGTAGTATGTAGGATCAATTTCCCACCAATAAAATCCCTGACGCACAGACCTCTTATACCGATGATGATTGTTGTGCCAGCCTTCACCCATTGTGATGATTGCCAGCAGTAAGTTATTGCGACTGTCATCAGTGGTGTTGTACCGTCTGCTGCCCCACACATGCGTCAAAGAATTAATGGTAAACGTGCCATGAAACAAAACAATGGTAGAGATCCCAAACCCATATACCAAGCCAGCCCAATCTAAGGTAAGGAAACAGGCGATCGCCAACACAAACGCAGGAACCATAGGATACTGATTCAACCATACCAGTTCAGGTATGCGTTCAAGGTCTCTAGCATTTTCTCGATGCTCGTATGACCTTTTGTCCCACAACCAACCAACATGAGCATGAAGCAATGTATTGGTGACGGGAGAATGTAGATCATCCAACTTGTCGGAGAAACGATGATGATGACGGTGATTGCTTGCCCACCAAATAACACCCCTCTGTGCAGAACTTTGGGCGATGCAGGCAAGAATGAAGGCAAAGAAACGAGACGTCTTAAATGTTCGATGAGAAAAATACCGATGGTACCCAGCTGTAACCCCAAACATTCGCAACCAATACAAAACAATACCGAGTACAACAGCTGGAACTGTTGGTGCAACCCAAACTGTAGCCAGCAAAAAGGCTACATGAAACACCAAAAATCTAAACTTCAACATTCAACATCCCCACGTACAATCAAATATAACCGATCCAGAATGAGTATCATAGTTCTAAACGTTGGATAACTTCCACAGTTTGTATCCAGTTTTAACCACCTCATATGATAAACTTAAAATATAATTGAGTGAGGGCAACATGAGTAAAACATACGAGATGATGTGGAATTGTTCGTATTGTGACACAAAGAAGTTACTTGGAAAGTCACATAAACACTGTCCAAACTGTGGAACGGCACAAGATCCAACCAAACGATTCTTCCCTCCGGACGAAGAAAAAATTGCTGTTGAAGATCATGAATATATTGGAAAAGACAAAGTCTGTGCCTTTTGTGAAGCCCCCAACTCTGCCCTGGCAAAGTTCTGTACTGAATGTGCAGGTCCAATGGATGGAACAAAAGATGTGACACTCGTCGACGATCCCGTCGACACATCGCCGCCTCCTGCAAGTGACACAACAGAGGCAAAACCATCACCGATAAAATGGATCGTTGGCATCGTCGCTCTTCTGCTTATTGCAATAGCCATCTTTGCACTTAAAGAGGAAAAGGGCGTTGTCGTGAGCGGTCATTCATGGTCTAGAAGTATTGAGATTGAACAATACAAACAGGTAACAGAAAAAGATTGGAGAGATCGCGTCCCGTCAGCAGGAAAAATACAATCGTGTCAAGATAAAGAAAGAGACACCAAAAAAGTAGCTGATGGCGAAGAATGCTCTATTGTGAAAAAGGACAATGGAGATGGTACGTACAATGAAAAGGAACAATGTACAACCAAATACAAAAGTGTCCCTATTTACGATGACTGGTGCACCTATCAAATTAAGAAGTGGACTGTCGTGCGTACGGAAAAGGAAACAGGCAATGATATACAACCGGCTTGGCCAACGGTTACCATGCGAACGTGCAACTTGATTGCCTTAAACTGTGAGCGTGAAGGCAATCGAAAGAGTGTGTTCACAGTCCTGTTAAAAGATGAAGAAGTCAAAAACCTAGCTGAAGAAGATAAGAT
>CALDQI010000934.1:0-7123 GCA_937911635.1 uncultured Pseudomonadota bacterium
AGTTTACGATTGAGTGCTGCAAAATCTTTCCAAGCGTCACTGGCCTTATCAGACCAATTGGCAGACTCTAGTAATTCGGCATACGTACGTCGCTCTGTCAATTCACCCGGAGTCATTTCTACAATACGGTACTGTATCTCCTGAGCGATCTCGGGCTTCTGACGCTGCGTCATCTCGACAGCCTTCTTGAGGTGAATCAACGCGTCGGTTTCAAAGTTACTGGAAATCAAACAATGCGCAATCTCGAGATGCATTTCATAATCTTTGGGACGCATCTTGATGAGTTCGCGATATATCGGAATGGCCATTCGATACTGCTTCTCTTTGACGTCCGTCTCCGCAATCGTAAGCATCAATTGTTCTGCTTCTCGTTTGTTCCCAAGTTTTAAACTGAGATCAGCAACGGTCTTCCGTAACCGTCGACTTTTCGGATCTTTTCGTAAAAGGGATTTATAGCTTTTAAGGGCATCTTCAACTCGCCCTTGACTCAAATACTGTGCTGCTTGTGTTTCCACTTGTTGTGCATCAAAACTCATTGAAACCTCTCTGTTGAATGCATAAATTGTAACACATCTGAAATCTGATTGAGATGTGATGAACTACAAAATTCAACTTCTATTGTAAATCGTACAAACTACGCTTCACAAAGATCTTATCTGTGTACACAATGCTCGTAGACCAAGTGTATAACTTTGCACCCCAAACCCAGTGACAACACCCAAAGCAATATCTGACATAAGAGATCGATGTCGAAATGGCTCTCTTGCAAAGACATTGCTCATATGAACTTCCACAAATGGAACACCCACAGCCAAGAGTGCATCACGAATGGCGATAGATGTATGCGTATAGGCACCCAAATTCAACAACAAACCGTCCACCTTCGAAGCACTCTGTTCGGAGTCGGAACACTCCTGAATCCAACTTACAATCTGCCCTTCCATGTTACTTTGAAAGAATTCACATGTACAGGAGATTTCGCAAGCTATGGAAGATAAAGCGCTATTAACGTCTTCGAGTGAACCCTTACCATAAACGGTGGGTTCGCGAAGTCCTAGCATATTGAGATTGGGACCATGAATCACTCGAATGTACATCAGATTATCCAAGAGGGATGTTGTCCATTACATCGAACCATCTATCATAGAGTGCTCAGTTCCCACCAGAAGTGATCGTAAATGTCTGTGTATCCCATCCAATACTAGCAAGTATACTGACATCTTCAATGGTCCCTTCTCCTTCTCCCTGAGCAGCCAACACTGGCATCACATCAATGAGCATGTAAGCACGAACCAATCCACGATTGTCTGTCTCGGCAACCATATGAGTCGGAGCAAACCAGTAGAAACCATCTGCAGTGTCATATTCGTACGAGTCTGCATAGGTCCCGGCAAACTGATAGAATGTTTGAGACTCAGTATCCCAATACCATGCACACCAATCTTCATTCATGGCGTAGTTGCCATTTGCATCTGTACACGCGGCTTTTACGTCCTCTTGACTGCTAATCCCACCTGGCAAACTTGGATAGGAAACCACCTCAACGGCTTGCTGTGGGATTAAATAGACCCCACCAAAACTAGAGGTAATCTCAACACGAGTATTTGGTAAAGGTTCAGTCAAATTGTTAAGAGGATTGGTTCGAAAGACCCCGATATCGAAGGGAATCAACAGTCCGGACAAATCTAAGTTGTTGTTGTCCACGGACCAAGCAATCTGTAGATCTTCAGGAACATTGACTTGTGCATCAAATGGCGCATCTTGCATCGAGGCAACACAACCAGAGGCAAATAGAGCTGCAAACATAGAACTAAGTTGAACAAATTTCATGGGAACCTCAAATCAAGAATGGGTGGAAGAAAAGTGTGTTTTCAAAAATATGGATGTAAAAGCACTCATTTGAAGTATTTCTTCCCGATCCAAATCACGAATGGTAGCCAAACCGAAGTCTTCGAGTACCACCAATTGCAATTTATCACATTGCATCTTTTTATCGAATGAAATTGCGTCAAACAATGATTTACTAGTGATAGTATCCCTTATTTCTATTGACATGTCAAGTTTATTACAGACATTTTCCAGCACAGTGACAACATGAGGTCTCGTCCACCCTCTTGAAGCAGTCCACGCCGCTTCAACGCACATCCCAATCAGTACAGCCTGACCATGCAATACTTCACCATAGGTCAATAACTTTTCTAGTGCATGGCCTATGGTATGTCCAAAATTCAAAATTTTCCGAATCCCTTTTTCCAACTCATCCTGTTCTACAATTCGAGCCTTCACCGCACAAAGGCCTTGAACTCGTTCAATCAAAGACGGGTGCCTAAGCCAATTTGAATCGGCGAGCACATCGTCTATAAACCAGTGAACCATGCTGGCCGAATCCAATACACAATGCTTGAACACCTCTCCTAAACCAGACTGAATCTGTGGTAATTCTAAGGTCAATAAATAAGCTGGTGTAGAACAGACTAGGTTGGGAGGGTAAAAGGAACCCAAGCGATTCTTTCCACTTGATAAATTAATTCCAGTTTTACCCCCAACCGAGGAATCCACCAGTGCCAAAAGGGTTGTCGGGACCTGAATCCAATCGACTCCACGAACAAAAATAGACGCTAAAAATCCTGTCATATCTCCGACAACACCACCACCAAGTGCTATAAACATCGTTTGTCTGTCTATCGGGTAGTCGTCCACCTCTGCAATGGTCTGCTGAATCGTAGCCAAGTTTTTGTATTCTTCTCCATCTGGAAACAGAACGTTCACCGTCGTATGAACTGTTGAAATGGAATTAAAGAAGGCCTCCCCATACAACTCATACACAGTTGGATTGGAAAACAATACCACCATCGATGGCGGTCGCTTTGACAGGTACTCTAACACCCTCAAAACGACTGCCTGTGTATGGTTCAAAAATGTAATTTCATAGGGTCCACGTGAGGACTTCACAATCATACTGCTCATCGATGGCTCCGTACCCAGAACTCAAGTGTATCTACCACCTCAATAACGTTCTTTGAGTCTACCACCACCTGAAACCCCTTGTTGTACCCATCTTGTCTTTCTAAATACAAACGGTTCGCACTTTTCTTTAAAGGACGATTGGATTGCATTATCCGTTCCTCTACAGTACGCCAATTCACCTGCAACACAATCAAGGTTGTGTGCTGTTCCAACCAATCTCCGAGTTGATGATTGTGAAGTGTGCCGCCGCCCAAAGACACTATCGCTGGGTTCTCAAGGCTAGACAACTCATCCATGACGACTCTTCTCTCTTGTAATCGAAACAGAGCCTCCTCACCTCTCTCAATAAGAGAGCCTATCCCTCTTTCATAGTTGGACAGACATCGATTCTCAACCATGGTGTCTAAATCGTGAAAAGGCCAACCCAAACGGTCAGCCAATTCTCTTCCAACTGTTGATTTCCCAGCCGCCATAAAGCCACCAATGGTGACGAGCATTAATTGGAGCTCACTGTACGGGTCACAATCTGAGGGGTGATAAATACAATCATTTCATTTCTAACGATGTTCTCAGAATAGTTTTGGAACATCTTGCCTAAGACAGGTATTTTGTGGAATCCGGGTACCCTATCAATTGATGTCGCACTCTCAGTCGAGAACACCCCGCCAATCACTGTGGTATCGCCATTTGCAACCAACACATTCGTTTGTGCTTCTTTAATTTGAATCGAAGGCTGTCCTTGTACCAAGTTCGAGAAGTCCGGACGGTTGTTGGAGATATTCAAATCCAAGAAGATCTGATTGTCTGATGTAATGTGAGGAGTCACCGTCATTTCAAGAGCCGCTTCAGTAAATTGAACCTGAGTACCACCCGACGAAGTAGAGAGATAAGGAATCCGTGCACCTTGAGAAATTCTGGCCTGTTGATTGTCCAACGTACTGATACGAGGTTCAGACACAACTTTACCGTACCCATCTGATTCCATTGCAGACAATCGAGCGTCAAGGTCAATCAAGCCCGGGATGGACCCCAATGCAAACGAAATACCCGACGTCGACGCTTCCGGGCCCATATCAACAATCAATGCCTCTGCACCTGGTGAGTAAAATTGCTCACTAGCCATGACATCTCTACCAATGGCGCCACCGATACCAATGCTATTCGGAAACAACAGCCCAGTCGAATACCCCGTTGAAGCATTCGCCTGTAACTCTGCGCCCCACTGAATCCCCATCATCTGGGTGAAGTTGGAAGAAGCCTCAACAACACGTGCTTCGATAAGCACTTGTGGAGTCTCTTTATCCAAATGACGCACCAACTCACGAATCTGAGCCAGTCGTTTTTCAGTTTCTTTAATGATGAACTGGTTGCCTCGCGTATCTACCTGAAGGGTTCCGCGTGAAGACAGGAGTTCTGACACCTGCTCTTGAAGGTCACTTGCTTGGGCATAATCCAAAGGCAATACAAGGAGTTGTAATTCCGTCAACTCTTCTTGGGCTCGCTTTGCCTCAACAGCAGATTGTTGCTCAGACTTAATGGTTTCAATGGGCGCAACACGAATGATGTTCCCAAACTTTTGAGACCCCAAACCTTTAGCTTGCAGAACGGCGGCCAAAGCCTGGTCCCACGGTACATTTTGCAGTCGTACGGTCACTCGCCCTGAAACATCATCCCCTGTAACAATATTGAGATTCGACACGTGAGAAATGAGGCGAAATATCGAGTGGATATCTGCATTGACAAAGTCTAGAGAGATACGTTTCCCCGTATATTTTTGATTCGAAGCTGAACCAGCATCATACATAAAACCAGACGACATCCCAAGCATTGCGGCTGGATCATTGGCTCCACCCCCGCTGCCAAAACTAGCTTGCGGATCAGATGTGTTTCCAGATTCACCAATCAAAATCTCCTTTTGATAAGCGTTGCTGATTCCGGAGTCAGGCGTACCAGGAGCCACTGAAGACTCCGCTTGATATGCAGCCATTTGTTGCTGACGCATTGACGCTGGAATTGGAACCGACACAATTAAGTATCCGTTCTCTGCTTTGCTGATATTGTAATCGGCATCCTCTGATAACGAGATAGAAATGCGAGCTCCACCCGATGTGCGATAGGCACGAACCATTTGAACTGGAGAGTAGAAATGTTTGGTATCTAGAATACGACTCAAAGATTTTGGCAACGAAGCACCCTTCACGTCAACCATCAGACTATCTGGACGTGGGCGGTTGACATCATAATTCTGAAGGTCTTTCACGCCGATGATGATTCGACTCTCTGTATCTAACTGCTCGAAGTCCAAAGACGTAAGTGTGGTACCACCAGGGAGTTGGTCGGGCCCAGAAAGTTTTGAAGCCGGCACAAAATTATCTGCCCCAGCATCTGTCAAGTCTGATGCAAAGGCATCACTCTCTAGAGCTGCACTCAAAGTGTCAACGTCCTGAGAGTCAGTGTCTTGAACTGAATCCAACTCTGCCATCAAAGGATCAGCGATGACCTCATCTGTATCTCCACCTTCTAACGCATCAGCCAATGGGTCCACATCTGGAGTGCTATCACTGGACTCCAAGGCTCCCGCCAACAAATCCGTATCTGTTGAAGCGTCACTTAACGTTACTGCAACAATGGCACCAGTCGTTTGGAGACTATGATCCATTGAGATCTGCGTAAAGATCTCAACCCGTACAATCTTTCCATTTTGATCATTAAACTGTGTGACCTGTACATCTGATACGCCTTCGCCGGCGACAATAGAGTGGGCTTTCCAATCTTCAGCCATTGTAGCGTCCATAATATCTATGGCGATGCGGTCGGGTGAATCGAGAAGGAAAGAACTGATGGCAGAACCTTCTGCAGAGCTCCCTAAATGCACAGAAACCACATTGCCCTGAACAGTTACACTCTCAACAACGATATCTTCTGCTTGTGCATGTGCGACTTGTCCTGAAAGCATTAAAGCAATGCTACCACTCAACCCAGCAACTGTCGATAATGAACGATTTTTCATCGGTTTCTCCGTTTACACTAAAATCTCAAATTTTCTTATTCAAATTACAAACCTGCACTATTCAAGCGCAATTCCTGTCTCTTAACTACCAACTGTCCATCTACCGTTTGAAGCTCTTCTGTCACGACGACCACGCCGTCACCGATAGACTCAACCTTCCCCCACTTTGTCCCCATATACGTACCTACTTCCAAAACGTGACCGATCCCATCTGGATCTTCAACCATCGCGCGAGGACGTTCAATGCCGAAAATAATACCGGTTAAACTATATTGCCCCACCTCATATTTTTGAAGCGGTGTTCTGGGAATATTGTCGAGTAGACTATCTTCAGATGCCGTTACCAAGAAGGACTGGAACGGATCTCGTTTGTTGTTGGGATTGTAAGAGTAGCGTTCTTCTTCTTCCTCTTCAACAGCATCATTCTTTTGTGCACTAGGTTCTATAACATCGATGGCATCAGCTTGCTCAGCTCGATTGTTAGCAGATCCGAACATATCAGTTAAACCGCCCATGTCACAGGCTATTAAGGAAAGTATCATAAAGGCGTGCATTATCTTCTACCCCCCTTCTTTTTATTCTTTAAACGTTGTGCCCTTTCATCATCACTTAAAAATCGAAATGTAATGGCTTTACCTTCTACAAGAAGTTTCGTCCGCCCACTCTCTTCTGAACTAATCGACATATCAATATTTTTGACATGAACGATCCGGTCCATATCAGACAACTTATCAAAGAAGATTGCCACATCGTGAAAAGAACCTTCAACAGCAAGAGAAATGGGAACCTCTGCAACGAACTCATTCCCAGAACCGTAACTTTCTGGCATCGGATTGAACTTAGAGATTTCCAAACCAACTTTTCGTCCGCGTTCAGAAATATTGGCGATCAAAGCCGGAATCTCTTTTCCTGCAGGGAGCGCCTTTTTGGCATCATTTAGTTTCAACTGCAATTTGGTAGACTCGGTCTGCAAATCATTTAATGAGTCTACTTGCCGTTGGACGAGGTCCAAATCTGATTGCAAGGTCTGTATCTGATTCTGAAAATTTCCATAATCTTGATAGGAGGGCCACAAGAAAAGCAAGACAAAAAGAATGGCGACCAAAATATAATACAATTTGTGGAATTATAACTTGGCCTCAAGAA